>DASZWG010000371.1:0-2419 GCA_035546675.1 Mucilaginibacter sp.
TGCAGCTCAGCAGCCTGCTTTTCGTCGAATTGTTGCTGGGCCCGCTCTACCAGCGATATCACGTCGCCCATACCCAGGATACGCGATGCCATCCGGTCGGGGTGGAACACATCCAGCGCCTCCATCTTTTCGCCCGTACCGACGAACATGATGGGCTTGTTCACTACCGATTTGATCGAAAGCGCCGCACCGCCGCGGGTATCGCCGTCGAGCTTGGTCAAAACAACCCCGGTAAAATCAAGCCTGTCATTAAACACCTTTGCGGTGTTAACCGCATCCTGGCCGGTCATCGAGTCGACCACGAATAAGATCTCGTGCGGATTAACGGCAGCTTTTACCTGTTCTATCTCGCGCATCATGGCCTCGTCGACCGATAGACGGCCGGCGGTGTCGATAATCACCACGTTATTATTGTTCTGCTTTGCCAGAGCAACGCCTTCCCTGGCGATGCCGATTGGGTCCTTCGATTCCAGGTTGGCATAAACCGGTATGCCGATCTGCTCGCCCAGCACTTTTAGCTGGTCGATAGCAGCCGGCCGGTATACGTCGCCGGCTACCAGCAATGGCTTTTTATTCTTTTGTGTTTTGAGAAAATTGGCCAGTTTACCGCTGAAGGTCGTTTTACCGGCGCCGTTCAGGCCCGCGATCAGGATCACGGTCGGCGTGGCCGGAAAAGCCAGTTCGGTGGTGCTGCCGCCCATCAAAGCGGCCAGCTCATCGTTCATGATCTTGGTGAGCAACTGGCCGGGCGAAACGGCGGTAAGCACATTCATACCCAAAGCCTTTTGCTTTACCTCGTCGGTAAAAGTTTTGGCGGTCTTATAGTTAACGTCAGCATCCAGGAGGGCTTTGCGGATCTCCTTCATGGTTTCGGCTACGTTGATCTCGGTGATCGTCCCCTGACCCTTCAGGACCTTGAACGCCCTGTCTAATTTATCGGATAGATTTTCAAACATGAGTATAAAAAAATACTTGCCTTTATTTTGAGGATACAAAGGTAAGACTTTGCAGCAAATTGGCTGACAGAGTTTTTGGAGGCATCAGTACCATACCATAACTTCTTCTTTGCTTTTGCGCCTTATATCAGGCACCATCACATTACCGGCAGGATATCCCATGGGTATCAATAAAAACGGTTTTTCATTTTCGGGCCGGTTCAGCAACTTTGTTAAAAAGTTCATCGGGCTTGGTGTGTGCGTTAAGGCGACAAGGCCGCATTGATATATGGCCTGAAGCAGGAAACCACAAGCCAGGCCCACAGATTCCGTGACATAGTAATTGTTCCTCTTTTTACCCTCGGCCAGCTCATACGATCTTTTGAACACCACAATCAGCGCGGGGGCATCCTCCAAAAACGGTTTATGCCAGTCGGTGCCCAAATAGCTCAGATCATCCAGCCATTCCTGCGGCATGCGTCCGTTATAGCTGATGTATTCTTCCTTTTCGGCTGCTATCCTTATTTCCGATTTGAGCTTAGGATCTGTCACTATGCAAAAGGTCCACGGCTGTTTGTTTGCCCCGGATGGGGCTGTAGACGCTGTCATTACGATGTTTTCAATGACCTCTGCCGAAACCGGCTCCGTTGAAAACTCCCGAACCGTCCTCCTTTTATCCATAAAATGATAATGCCTAAGGCTTCCGCTCAATAACTCCTCTCCCCGCAAAAGGGCCTGGGTATAAGGTATAAACTTCTTTTCCATAGATCGTCTCCTGAATCGATCTGTAAAGCTAAATATTTAGGGGAAAGTATAAGCCACACCCATCGACAGTCCTTCTGTTGCCTGCGGACCATGCGCTGTGTTTTTATCGTACAGCAGCGTAGCGTTCATCGAAACATTGATCAGCCGGTTCACCTTAGCGGTAAGCGTAGCATCCAAACGGTGTGTGGTATAAGCCAGCGGTTGTATGTACGGGATAAATATGGCATACCGGGCGGTAAGGTGCAGGTTTTTCATCAAATCCTTATCCACCGTACCTACGGCCTGCACAGCAAGCTGGTTGTAAAAGGTGTGACCGGGCTTTACGCCGTAATTTTCAGGAAGATTATGATAAATGGCGGTGTCTACCAGGAAGGTTTGCTTTGCTGTTCCGGTACCTATCCTCAGGTCGTAATACTTATTGGGCTTATATTCAAAACCGATCGACTCCGTCAGGTAACCGGGCGCCATAAAGTTGGAAATGATCAGCCCCTGCGGCGCCGGGTTGCCGCTTAGGTCAGTATAGGTATACCCCGCCGCAAACTGCGACTCAAAACTTAACGAACCAAAAAAGTACCATAATTTAGATATCCTGGTAGCTATTTTATTATCCAGGAATATACGGTCATTCGTTTTTCTCGATCCCTGCCCTTTTGTTGCCGCTACCCCATAAATCAGATTGGTCTCAGTTGCATAATCAAACGGCGTTTTATTGTATTCGG
>DASZWG010000372.1:0-6538 GCA_035546675.1 Mucilaginibacter sp.
ATGATCCGGCCGTTATCGATCAGCGCAGCTTCGTTGCACAAGCCTTCCGCTTCGATCAACTGGTGCGAAGTATAAATGAGGGTGGTTCCGTTGCGGTTGAGTTCCATCAGGTAGCTGATGATGGCATGGCGCGTTTGCACATCGACACCTACGGTCGGTTCATCAAGGATCAGGATCGCCGGGTTATGGATCACGCCGATGGCCAGGTTCACCCGGCGTTTCATACCGCCTGAAAATTTACCGACATGTTTGTTTCGCACATTTTGCAATCCAAGAATGTCCAGCAATTCATCGGTGCGTTTTTTTACCTGTTGCCTGCTCAAACCGGCCCATGAGCCATAAAATTCCATGTTTTCGGCAGGGCTCAGTTCCTGGTAAAAGGAAAAATCCTGCGGCACAAATCCAAACAGCTTGTTCACCGAACGATGGTTCTTCTGCACGTCCATCCCCAGCAGTTCTATGCTGCCCTCATCGGGTTTGAGCAGCCCGGTGATCAGGCTCATCAGCGTGGTTTTGCCGGCGCCGTTGGGGCCGAACAAGCCGAAACGTTCGCCCTTGCGCACCTGCAAATCCAGTCCCGAAAAGGTAGCATCATCGTTGCCGGGGTAGTGAAAACCCAGGTTCGCGATGTTGACTGCCGGTGCTTCGGTTACCATTTGATCTTTTTTAGCGCTAAAAAAGCGTTTTTTTCCAGTTCTGCTATTTCGAGCAAATAATCGCCCATACGGTCGAAATCCTGCTGGCTGCCCAATCTTCCCTTATAAATTCCTGATGCCTGTACAGCCGCATCCCGCCACAGATCGCCGGCCTGCGTGAACAGCCTGGATATCTCGAACAATTCGTCTTTTTGGATATATGCGTGGGCTTCCTGTAAAAAGGCCGCATAAATATAGCGAAATCCCCCGCCACCCGTACCGATCTCTTCCTGCATTCGCACCAATTGCGCCAGGTACGATCCTGCTTTTTGTACCCCCAGTTTATCGCGCCATTTTTTGATCTTTTTCCCGGTATATTTTATCCCTTTTACCCCTGCAAAATTTCCCGGTATGCGCAGCATCTGGTTTACGTTGTTCCTGATCCCTTTTATGATCGCCTTCCTGATCTGGTCATCCGATATTCCGGACGAACCCTCCGGGTAATAGATCTGCCCCCTTGGTGCCAGGGCGCCTTTGGCAAAGCGCACCCGTTCCAGCTCATAAGCCGTAAGACTGGTTGGCGTTTCCATCACCGGGTCGCTGATGAGGTAATTATCCTCTTCCCTCCCGAAAACAATCAGGTTATGCGCATTAAAGTGAAAACGGTATTCGCGCGGAAAATAGGAAAGATAATAAACCCCAACCTGGCAGCCTGCGGGCTGACCGGTCCCAAGCACATCGTTCAAAAATGCCTCGGCTTTGGGTTTTGAGCTGAATTTTTTACGAACTACGTGAATACCGAGGGCCTTACAGGTGCGTTTAAATATCAGGCCCGGAAAGGTGCGGAATGCGATGGCCGGTCCGTTATTGATCCTGATCAGCGGGATATAACAAAAGAACAAACCTGCCCCTATGCCAAATGAAAGCGGCTCGGTTATTTTGCTGCCGGAAATTTTTGCCAATAAGCTGCTGGTAACCCCCGATTCACAATGTGCCGACTGGCGGTGTTCAAAATCAAGCTTCATGCACGGTCATCGTTTTTAGGTCATTTACCTTTACATTGAAGGCTTCGGCATATTTTTGCAGCTTTCGTTCGGATAGATTTTTAAATACTTCGGGCCTGAGGTGTCTTTTTATCTGCCACTTCCAGAAACCGGTATAGTCGGACAGTATGCCGGAATCCATAAGCCGGTACTCCATGAAGAACAGTAAAGGGCTGGCTTCGTTATTCAGTACCCTCGTCCTGGCATCAGCAATGCGTTGTTCCACATCTTTCCATGCCACATCGAGCGCTTCGCTTTTTACCTGCCATCCGCTGCTCAGTTCTTTTACATATTTGCCCTCGCTATCAGTGGCATAGCACACCTCTTTGGTGATCTTTCCCAAAGCTCCCATGTCCTGCGGCACATTTTCCTTCTTCATAAGACATGATTAAATGATTTCCATGATCATGCTGATGATTCTCATCCTAAACTACCGTCAGCATTGCATACATGTACGAAAAACGAGCGCTTTCGGGCACAAGCAATAATATCTTATTGCCTTTTTTCAGCTTCCCGCTATGAAAAAGCTCATCAATCATCAGGTAAACTGATGCGGCGCCCACATTACCTACAGTATACAGGTTAATGAACCATTTTTCGTACGGTATACCTCCGCCGTAATATTCGACCAGGTCGTAAATCTTGCTTTTAAAAAAGTCGCTCGATATATGCGGCAGGAAATAATCAACATCTTCCGCTGCCAGCCCCTTCTTATCCATGATCTCCTTGATCTTCCTGCCGCCGAGATGCACAATATTATTGCTGAGTAGTGTAATATCCTGTTTGATACTGAAAACTGAACGGTTCATGATCTCCTCGGGCGTAAAATCCATAAAACCCTTCAGCATACCGTTCTCCAATTTTTCGCCGCCCATGTACATGCAAGTTTCCATTTCATTGGCATAGGATGCCCCCTCGATCCAGTCGATCCGCAGGCTCGGTCCTTCCGGGTTGGGCTGATCCGACATCAGGAATGCGGATGCCCCGTCTGAAAGCATCCAGCGCAAAAAATCCTTCTGAAAGGCGATGTAAGGGTTTTCTTCCATCTCCTTTAGTTTCTGCGCCTCCTCTTCAAACACGTCTGAAACCAGCAGACCCGAAAAGCGTTCGGAGCCGGTCGCCACCGCTTTCCTGACTTCACCGGATTTTATAGCCAGGTAAGCATATTTGATAGCGTGCATTCCGGCGCAGCAAACGCCTGAAGGCGATACCACTTCGATCGATTCGGCCTCGGGAAGCCAGCCGTGCGTCATTACACCATGACTGGGCATAACCTGGTCGGGCGAGGATGTTCCACAAGACAAGAGTTCGATGTCTCTTAATTGATCCGGATTGTCCTTAAACAGTTCCCTCACCGCAAGCGCGGTCATTTGCGCGTTGGTATGGGTCGATTTGCCGTTTTTATCCAGCGCATAATAACGATTAACGATACCATTATTGCGCAGCACGATCTTTTTAGATTTGGATGGTTTACCGTCAATATAACCCAGGTATTCCTCCATTTCGTCGTTTGAAACGGGATCATTCGGGAAAAAAGCGGAAGTAGAATTGATATAAACCTGGTTTAAAGACATATTTCAGAATACTTGTAAATAATTTTGTGTTCGTTGTTTTATTCGCCTGGATGAAAACGGTCTTATAAAAATAGCATCTAAAGTAAGCAGAACAGGCGCACCCAAAAATAGTGCAATAAAAAGATAATACTTAAACGCCGAAATCCAGGGGGCACGATTTTTTCTTTTGGCTATAAATTTCGCCCAGGCCGCAAATATGATCTTCGCTTTGCTTTCTATCAGCATCAGCGGGTATTTGACTATAACAGCTTTTTGTTCCAATAGTTCATCCTGCAAGCCATTCCAGTTCCCGGATGACAGGCGCTTTGCCACTATTTCGCCGTAAACTTTCGTTTTTTTAATATCTTCATCGGCCACGCCGGGCTTCGGAAAAATATTGAGATAACGCTCCTTCTTACCGGTCAGCATCCAGTAAAAAATGGTGACGAAACTGATGAAATTGGGATGCCGGTCCACAAGCGCAACATTACCTGCATGTTTGGCCCCAGCATCACCCAGTTTTCTGCGTATACGGTCGTAGGCGTTTAGCCACATGTTACGGGCCTCGCTGATGGTAATAACCGGTGTATCTTTAAGTAAATACCGGAAACCCGGGTAACTGAGCAGTGAGTTGCTCGGTATGCTGGGCGATAAAAACCAGGGCTGGTACCCGATAATGACCAGGTCGTATGAGTTTTTATCAAAGCTGATCGGCTCTATCTCGGCGGGCACATCCAGTACACAATCAGGCATCACGGAAAAAAAACGTTTGCCGGTCCACGGAAATGCATAATCGGCAGCCAGCTTTACACGGACTTTTTCGACGCTCGCTCCTGCCGCAACCAAAGGCGCAGTAAATGCGTCGATGATGTCGCGCATTTGTCCCGACTGGGTATAGTAAACTGCCAATACCTTTTTATCCATTTCGCCGCAAAGTTAAAAATCTTCCCTGTGCAACACTTTCGAATTTGAGCAGTAATCCAGTATGGCATGCTGGACCGCCGGTTGCAGGTCTTTGAAATTTTTAATGATCAAAGCTTTATCCTTTTCAATATCAGAACGGTATTTTACGATACGCGGGGCATGTTCCTGAACCGTCAGGCGCAAAAAATGGAACTCTATATCGCTATTATCATTTGCCAGTGCGGTTTCGAGCTTTATCCGTCCTTCTTTAAAATATTTCAGCCTGTCTTTGGGCTTCTTCACCAGGTCGGCTTTCTTCATCAGCAGGGCGCCCTCATAGCCATCTCTTTCGTTTTCGGACAATTCCTTTACTGTTGCTATTTCGTTATCGATCGCTTCCATATCGCCCGATTTCATCACTGCGTAAAAGACAGATTTTTCGAATTTCTGTTGCACAGGCTTGGCCGTGGCCCACAGGCCAAAGAACATCAAGCAACACGCTAAAAAGGTCTTTCTGCTCATAACACAATTTAAGCCGTATCAAACATAATAAATAATATAGCCCCGCACAACCATAAAACGGCTAAAAGATCAACAATAACACAGTCATAAATAAGCTAACCCACTGTTAAAGGCTTGTTATATTATTGCTCAATATGCTTTAAAACTGATTAACTTTTATTTACTTTGAGGTTGCGATTTTTATTGGTGCAAATTATCGCTGTGCATAATACCCCTTAAGACAAACTGTGGTTATAAAAGTTTAAAAGAAGTTCGTGGTAAGTAAGGATATGTCTTTAAGAGGTCTATGGGCAATTATTTTAGGGGGATCAGGCGGGTTTGGTTTTGCATCGGTGAAAAAGCTGGCCTCACACGGCATGAATATCGCTGTGCTTTATCGTGAAACTTCGGTCTCTGAGAAACCCCTGCTCGAAAAATTGAGCGAAATTGCAGCTGATAACCAGGTCACTATCCTGCCTTACAACACCAATGCGCTCACGCCCGAAGGCAGAACTGAATTCATACAAAAATTTAAGGCACATGGCGATGTAGCGGCTCATTCGGTAAAGCTGCTGCTGCATTCCATCGCCAGGGGTAACCTGAAACCTTTGGAAGGGCAGAATTCCCTTTCGGCAGACGACATACAATTTACCGGTTATGCTATGTCGAACAGCTTGCTCGACTGGACAAGGGATATCCTGCATGCCGGACTCTTTCACCAGGATGCACGGATTATCGGGTTAACCAGCGAGGGTGCGCACAAATACTGGGAAGGTTATGCGGCGGTGTCCATCGCCAAAGCATCGCTCGAGAGCCTGGCCAAATACATGGCAGTCGAGTTTGCGCCGTTCGGATTAAAAACCAATGTGATACAGGCGGGTATAACCGAAACCGCATCTTTAAAAATGATCCCCGGAAGCGAGAAACTCATTGAGATAGGCCGAAGCCGTAATCCAATGGGCCGCATCACAAAACCCGCCGATGTAGCCAATGCTGTTTACCTAATGTGCACCGACGAAGCTTTTTGGATCAACGGGGCGTTGATCCATGTCGACGGCGGGGAGCATTGCAGGTGATCTTTTACACAAAATGACCGATGAACAATAATATTCTAAACCATTTGCCTTATAAATCGTCTTTTCGTTTTGTGGACAATATACTGGAGATCAGTGAAGATGGTGTGAAGGGAGAATATACGCTTAAGCGGGATGCCTTTTTTTATGAGGATCATTTTGCCGGTAACCCGGTAACACCCGGAGTGATTATCACCGAGATCATGGCGCAGATCGGCTTGGTAGCGCTGGGAATATTTTTGCTCCTGAAGGATGCGGCGGCGAACAACACGATGTTTCCTCTGCTTACATCGACAGAGGTATCGTTCCACAAAATTGTTCTGCCCGGCGAAAAGGTTACCGTTGTTTCAAAAAAACAATATTTTCGCTTCGGCAAACTAAAATGCTATGCAGAAATGACAGATAACCAGGGTGATATCATTGCAAAGGGCATGTTCGCAGGAATTGTAAAAAATGTGGGGGTAAATGGCTAATCGTGTTGTGATAACAGGTCTGGGGGTGGTATCTCCGAACGGGATAGGTGTACCTGCATTTTTAAATGCCATCCAAAACGGTATTTCAGGCATAAAATTCGTACCCCTGTACGAGGATCTGCACATGAGCTGCCAGGTTGCGGGTCAGCCTGAGTTTGAATGGGACAGTTTGAAAAAATATATTTCAGAAGTTTCATTTTACGGCTTGAAGGGTACAAATATTGCCTATGGTATTACTGCTGCGTTGGATGCCTGGACTGATGCCGGACTTGACTTTGATACGGATGAGCCCCGGTGGGATACCGGCTGCGTATTTGGTAACAGTACGCCCGATACCTATGCGATGAAGAACGTGAT
>DASZWG010000373.1:0-8077 GCA_035546675.1 Mucilaginibacter sp.
TTATAATACGATAAAAATTGACGACGAGGATCCGTATGCTTACGGTTTCCAGGTAATATAAGGCAGCCCCACCCGTCTTCCCCTAAAGGGGAGGCGACCAAGGCGGGAAATGTTTAACAAATTAAAAATGGAATTAATTCCCCCTTCAGGGGGGTAGGGGGTATGAGTAAAGCGATCATCATAGGCGGCGGGGTTATCGGGTTGTTCTCGGCCTATTACCTGCACAAAACGGGCTGGGAAGTTGAAATAATTGATCAGGGCGACCTGTCGGATAATTGTTCATACGGCAATGCAGGTATGATCACGCCGAGCCATTTCGTGCCGCTGGCGGCGCCGGGCATGGTGGAGCAGGGCATACGCTGGATGTTCAACAGCAAAAGCCCCTTTTACGTCAGGCCTTCGCTGAACAGCGAGCTTATCGGCTGGGGACTGAAATTCATGAAAAGCGCGACTAAAAAGCATGTCGACCGTTCGGCAGGGGCGCTGCGCGATATCTCGGTGCTGAGCAAAAAGCTGTACCAGGAATTTGAGCGGGATACCAAACTCGAGTTTGGTATGGAAGATAAAGGCATCCTGATGCTGTTCAAAACCCCCAAAATGGTGGAGGAGGAAAAGCACCTGGCTGAGCAAGCCACCAACCTCGGGCTGGATGCGCAATATTTATCGGCGGAGGAATGTGCCCGGCTGCAACCCAACGTGGAGCTGGATATTGCCGGGGCTGTGCATTATCATTGCGATGCGCACCTGTACCCCAACAAACTGATGAAGGCAATGGTGAAATACCTCGAAGACACGGGTATTAAAATGCATCGTAACACGCGCATAGATCAAATAGAACATAGCAACGGCAGGCTCACTTTTGTAAGCAGCGGGGATAAAGAGTTTAAAGGGGATGCTTATGTGATCGCCACCGGTGCATGGTCGCCCGCAGTGGCCAGGCTTACCGGGCTAAATGTGCCGCTGATGCCCGGCAAGGGGTATTCCTTTATGGTGCAGCAGGATGATTCGAAAAAGATGACCATACCGTCTATTCTGTGCGA
This sequence comes from Mucilaginibacter sp., assembly GCA_035546675.1. Classification (GTDB taxonomy): domain Bacteria; phylum Bacteroidota; class Bacteroidia; order Sphingobacteriales; family Sphingobacteriaceae; genus Mucilaginibacter. The sequence continues at coordinate 1,041 of DASZWG010000373.1, forward strand.
GGCGCGCGTGGCTGTAACGCCGATGAACGGCAGTATCCGTTACGGTGGTACTATGGAAGTAGGAAAGATCAACGATAAGATCAATATGAACCGTGTAAAGGGGATCGTTGAATCGATCCCAAAGTATTTCCCAAATTTCAAACCTGAAATACCTGCCGAAAAAGATATCTGGTTCGGATTCAGGCCGGTATCGCCGGACGGGATGCCCTATATCGGTCTGACCAAAAAATACAGTAACCTGGCCGTAGCTACGGGCCATGCCATGATCGGGCTAAGCCTGGGACCTGCAACCGGAAAACTCATCTGCGAAGCGTTGAACGGCTCACCGCGAAGTGTTAGCACTAACCCGTATGCAGTGGAGCGGTTTGGCTGATCATTACGGTATGGTATAATAATAGATCGGCGCAAATACACCTTCGCTTGTTGTATAGTATCCCTTGCCATCAGGGGTAAACCCTATGGCTTCGCCCTGCCTCTCAAATTTGTAAGGCAGTTCCTGCGGTTTTCTCAGCAATGTTTTCCAGATGGGTTCATCGCCATTCCGTTTCCAGTAGTAAACCTTTTCGTAATTCTTGACTAATACCTGCTGCCCATCGCCCGAAATATCGCCTGCGGTGATCCATTTCAGCGGCCTGAAGCCATTGAAAAACAGCTTGCAGCGTTTGGTAAGAACCAATGTGTCATTGGCTTTATAATTCAATGGGGACGTGTATACTGCTACTGAATCGGTACGCTTGGAAATAATGTACATCAGCTTTTCTATAGGGTCGATCATCAGGGTCTCCGCATCGCGGGGTCCATCGGGGTATCTGAAGTGAACTGGCACGGCATTGGCTTTTACAATACTGTCCTTTCCGATCCAGTCTTTTTGCTCTTCCATACGATAAACAGTGATATATTTTCGTACAGCATGGTTGTCGCCTATATCGCCCATATAAACGTAGCTTTTCCCTGCTGCCGGACCAATGCCCACAGCGATATCTTCACAATCGGCCACACCAAGAGGTTCTTTCGGATCGCCCTTAAAATAGATGACTGATTTGATATTGCCCTTAGGAGTAATGGCAAAAAAACGGCTGGTATCGCCGCTGTCATTATGGACATAGTAAATGCCCGGGTGTATCCGGGATGCTGCTATGCCGGATATTTCATCCATTTGTTTATTGCGCAACATGCCCGATACGTCCTGCTTTTTCTCGGCATGCTTGTGGTCGGCGTAGGCTGCAAAGAATAGGATCAGGGTTAAAGGGAGTATTATTTTTATTTTCCTGGTTCGGCTCATTATTCTTTTATAGAGGTATTAAACACAAAACAACTTAAATTATGTGAATTGTAAACGTAATCTGCTTCTTCTTTGTATAATTTTAAAGTCAATTTAAACTGTATACCGGCTCATTTACCATTACAAATGCCGGCAGCATTAATTTTGTGTTAACTTTGATATAACAGGTATCGACCACCTACCGATGATCGTTCCATAAATAATTATCCGATAAACCCCAATTTATTTTTATGAAGAAGATCAGCTGTTACTTAACAATTATCTTGCTGCTTGCGGCTTTTTCGAATGCGAGGGCACAGAACACGGCTATCGGTATCAGGGCAGGTATCAGCATACCGAACCTTACCGCAGGCGGCAGTCAACAAAATCCCCTCAATACAGGTTACAGTTCCAGGTTCGGGCCTGATGCGGGTATCTTTGCCGACTTTCAAATTTCCAAACTTTTTTCGTTGCAGCCCATGATCGAGTATTCGTCGCAGGGTGGCAAAAAAGACGGCATGCAGGCCCTGGCAACACCTCCTCAGGTGGCCCAGGAATATCCTCCCGGCCAGGCGCCCCAATACTTGTACGCCAATTACAACAGTACGGCCAAACTCAATTACCTGGCTATCCCGGTGCTGGCCAAATTCGGATGGGATTTCAAGAATTCGCCGTTCAGGATCTATGTCGATGCCGGTCCGTTCGTGAGTTTGCTTCTTTCAGCAAAACAGGTAACCAGCGGTTCAAGCCAGTTATATACCGACCCGTCGGGTCAGCAGGCGCTGCCGGGCGGGGCGCAATCATTCAACGCGAATACGGATATCAAAGATCAGTTGCATAAGGCCGATTTGGGTATTGAAGGTAACCTGGGTTTTGCCTACCATTGCCATCATGGCTATTTCTTTATTGAAGGAGGCGGCAACTATGCCTTTCTTAATATTCAGAAAGGTACCGCCAACGGCAAGAATAATACAGGCGCAGGCACCGTTACAGCCGGGTATGCTTTCAATCTTGGTAAATAAAAATTATGCGGGATGCTGTTAGCCGGTCAGCCGCATCTTTTTTACCGCACTGCTAAAACCGGGCTGTCGTTTATCAATATTTCCTCCGGGGTCCGGTAATCAGCAAGACCAAGTTCGTGGACGTATTTGCAGTTACAGCTATGCCCGGGAGATATAAAAACCGGCATATCGAAGCCTAATTGCTGGTAATATGGAGTAATGAAGGCCTGTACCGGCAGGTTGTTGGCCGTATCGATGATACGCGAGGTAAGTTTTTTGAGTGGTTTTAACAAAAGCCTGACTTCACAGATTTTAAAATCGTCATTCAGCGGTATCCACCGATTCACCTCATCAATGGCTATCAACAGCGCATCCTGCCGCATGCCTTTTAGCGTTCCTAAATTTTCTTCTCCGTTTAGAAGACTTTTGACTACAACGTGCTGGCCAATATACCGGCTGAAAATCAATAACTGATCTGCTGCTTTTACCCTGTTCATTTACTAATAATATTAGCAAATATAATAAAACAGATTTGAGAAAAGCAATTCTCCGGACAGTTTTTATACTAAAAAAATGAGCATTATTTAGCTGACAGCTTCCATTTCCACATCGTGACGGGCTTTGTCGGTAATGGCCACTTTACCGCGTTCCTTACGTACAATACGGTTATAAAGTGATATCTCCCTGTCAAAAAGGAACCGGAAGAAAAGTTTGGTCCATGATGTATGGTATTTCAGCGTATCGTAATACTCGGGGGCTGTTTTTCTGATTTCCGGAAGTTTGTTCCAGGGAATGGAAGGGAAATCGTGGTGCTCATTATGATACCCTACGTTGAATGCGATCGTATTCAATACGCCGTAATAACTGTAGGTTTCCTGTTCTATGTTGTGGGTCAGATAGTGTTCCTGAACCCATCTTGCGCCAAGCGGGTGCAGCCCTATCGAAAACCACAAACTGGCGAACAGGTACAATACGGCCTGCCAACCCATAAAATACCAGATTGCAGCGGTGAATACCGCCTGGAGCAGAAAATTGGTAGCGATCCAGATGTCAAACGGTTTGATCTCTTTCAACCTCGATACCCTGCATATCTGGAACACCGGGAAGAAGAAAAGCCATAGCAGCTTACCGATAAAATAATTGTTGATCAGTTTAGCTTCCCATTTATTTGGAAGGTCGGCATCCAGTTCATGAACACCCTGGAAGGAATGATGCTTAATATGATAACGCTCGAACGAAATAGCGCTGGGAACAATTTGCGGCATATTAGCCAGCATACTGGCCCAGCGGTTAGCATTACGGTTTTTGAACAAAAGCATGTGCGTGCACTCGTGGATCAGCACAAACAGCGAATGACTTGCAAAGGCGCCTATAAGATAGGCTGCGCCCAGGATAATATACCAGGGTTGTGCCCTGAGCAGCCAGGCTGCAGCGACCTGGAAAAGTACGATCCCGATAATCGCAAAAATGGAATACGGATTTTTCCCGATCAGGCCCCTCAAATGGGGGAATTGCTTTAAAATTTTCTTAGTTCTGCTGCGGTGTGGTTCCGGGTGTATGGAATGAATAAAGTCGGTTTTTGCCGGCATATAGTTTTCGTTTTATCAGGGATAATCGATCTGATGAAATAATTGTCCAATATGACAATATGCCCTAAATATAGATTTTTAATTCTGTAATAAATCTGATTTTGGGATTTTTTTAAATATAATTATGATACGGTTTGTGGAACTCGCCTTTTTTATAGAGGATGTGCAGCATGCTCGGTAATACGATGAGCAGCAGTGGCAGGGCAACCACGAAGCCGCCTATTACGGAAATAGCCAGGGGCTGGTGCAGTTGCGCGCCGGCGCCTATGCCCAAAGCCAGCGGCATTAATGCAATAATGGCGCCGATAGCCGTCATCAGTTTGGGGCGTAACCGGGTCGAAATGGAATAAACCACGGCTTCGTCTATTGCCTTATGAACATGCTCCGGATCGGCAGCCATATTCTCCTCTGCCCGTTGTTTAAATTGTAAAAAGGTGAATATGGAATTTTCACCGATGATACCTACGATCATGATCAGCCCGGTGTAGCTTCCCACATTCAACGGTGTATGGGTAATATACAGTGCGAGCAGACTGCCTGCCGTACCCAGGACAGCCAGTACAAGAATGAGTAAAGCGATACGAAACTGCTTGAAAAGGAACAGGATAACTCCAAATACAAGCAGGCTGGCCAGCACAAGAATGGTAAGCAGTTCTTTAAAGGATTGCTGCTGCTGTGCATATTCGCCACCATATTCCACCTGGTAGCCTTGCGGCAGACTTACCTTTTGCGCAATTTTTTTCTGTATAGCCGGGATCACGGTGCCAATACTGCCGCTGTCGAGCCTCGCGGTAACAATGCCGACCGATTGCAGATTCTCGCGATTGATCTCGGCCTGTCCGGCTTTAAGGTCGATGGATGCGACCTCGGTGAGCGGTACCAGTTTGGCCGAAGGGGTGAAGACATATTCGTTCTTCAGGTCTTCCACACGTAACGAACGATTGCCGGGGTACACCATGCGTATGGGCGATAACTGCTCGCGTTCGAGCATTTCGCCGATGACATTGCCTTCGAGCGAGGTTTGCACCTGGAACTGCAGACTTGCCGGTGTGATGTTGTATTGTGCCAGCTTGCTGTAGTTCGGATCGATACTTACTGCAGGACCAGCTATCACAATACCGTCAAAAACGTCAGCAGTGCCTTTTACCGAGTTGGCGGCGTCGGCTATTTGCTTAGAAAGCTGCTGCAATTTTTGCTGGTTATCTCCGAAAACTTTGATCTCGATAGGCTGAACAGAGGTGGTCAGGTCGCCAAGCATGTCGCTGATCACCTGCCCGAAATCGACACGCAAAGCCGGCTGGTTAGCCTCGATCTTTTGACGCAAATCACTGATCACCTCTTCAGTCGTTTTATCCCTTTTTTTCTTCAATTGTATCAGGTAATCACCGGTGTTGGGTTCGGTAATGAAAAAACCCATCTGTGTGCCTGTCCGTCTCGAATAGGCTTCAACTTCGGGTTCCTTGATGATGATCTTTTCGATCTCGCGCAGCATGCGGTCGGTTTCCTCAAGTGATGTTCCCGGTGGCGAAGTATAATCCAGTACGATACTGCCTTCGTCCATTTCGGGCAGGAATCCGCTTTCAAGCATCGGCGGTACGATCACAATAGCGGCTACCAGCAACCCTGCAATGGCCAGGCTCAGATAGGGCCGGATAATAAACCAGCTCACCCATTTTTGCGTGCGCACATGGTGAGCCTTTTCATGTTTTTCCTTAAATGTGTTGGCGCCTTTACGCTTGGTAAGGATGAGGTAAATAGTCGGCAGCCCGATCCAGGTAACAAAGAACGAGCATACCAAGGTGATGATCATAGTATTGGTCAGTACCTTGAAATATGCTCCCGCTACGCCGCTCATCAGCACAAATGGGATGAAAATAACGATGGTGCTGATTGACGATCCCACCATGGCCGGGAACAGGTAATCGATCGCGCTTTTCAGTAATTTGGCGGTTGGTTCGTCGGGATTTTCCTCGTGCGTGCGCTGTATTTGCTCTACGACCACGATCGCATCGTCAATGATCAGGCCGATGGCTGCGGCTATAGCGCCCAGCGTCATAATGTTGAAGGTATACCCGATCGCATAAAGCACGATCAGTGTGAGGCACAATGTAACCGGAATAGTGAACAGAATGGTGGCGCTTGCTTTGAGCGAACGCAGGAATATCACAGCGACAATAATAGCCAGCAGCAAGCCTATCCACAGGCTGTCGCTCACACTTTTGATCGAGTCCTTTACAAAATCGGCCTGGATATAATAGGGCTTTATGGTTACGTCTTTCGGCAACAGTTTTTTCAATTGTTCCACCTTCGCAGCCATGTCGGCCGAAAGCGACACCAGGTTAGCATTGGGCTGTTTGATCACCGCTATCAGCACACCCTCGCGCCCGTTCGCGTTGATCTTGGTATATTGTATTCCCTCCTGTATCGCCACATCGGCGAAGTCTTTCAGGCGTATCACCCTTTTGCGATTGTTGCTGACGACCAAGTTTGCCAACTGATCCTTTGCATTGATGGTTGCGTCGGTTACCGTGAGGTAGAATAATTTGTAATCGGACAGGTAACCTTCCGATTTGACGAAGTTGGTATTGTTCAGCGTATTGCTGATGATATCGGGCGTTAGCCCGAGCGCACTCATTTTTTGCCTGTTCAGCGTTATCCAGTATTCTTTTGGCTTACCGCCGATGACCCTGATCTCGGATACCCCATCGACCTGCGACAGAAAAGGTTTTACTGTATAAAGTGCAAGCTGGCGCATTTCTATAGGTGACCGGGTATTGCTTTCGAGCGTGTAGCCGCTCACCGGCAAAATGGAAGGGTTCATTTTGGCCGTGGTGATATTAACATCGGCAGGCAGATCGTTCCTGATCTGCTGTATGCTGCTTTGGATCCTTTGCAGCGACAGGTCGATGTCAGAATTCCAGCTCATAAAAGCCGATATTTCGCAACTGCCCCGGCTGGTAGTGCTCCGTATCATTTGCAGGTCGGGTACCTGCTTAATGGCGTTCTCCAGCGGTTTGGTTACGGTCACCATCATTTTGTTCACAGGCTGAAGTCCTTCATCGGCAATGATCTTGATCTTGGGGAATGTGATCTCGGGGAACAGCGAGGTTTGCAGCTTCGAGTAAACAAACAGGCCCCCGCCCACGATCAGCGCCAGCACCAGGCTGAGCGGTTTTTTGTGCGATA
>DASZWG010000374.1:0-3409 GCA_035546675.1 Mucilaginibacter sp.
CCTTCCCTTATTGGTTTATATTTTTGGTTTTATGTTTAGATAACGTACACAAAAATATAATATTATACCGAAGATGAAATTTTGATGAAATTTTTGTTTGGGATCAGTTAAATGATTTGCAGCAGCCGTTCGGGTGCGGCAATAAGCAATTGTAGTGGTTATAAAACGAGGAAAGGCTGTAAATATTGCGGAAATTCTTTCCGCAATATTTACAGCCTCTTTTATTGCCATCCCAACCCTTCCTTTGGGGAAGGGTTAAGTCCTAATGATCGTTAACGAATAAAAGTCTCCTATTAGTCCGTAGGACTCCTTCGGAGGGGAGACCCGATAGCTATCGGGTTAGAAGGGCTATCAGTTCTTCAAGGCCATTTCCCTGTTTTGCATCATTTTGCGCAGGTTGTTCAGGGCATAGCGCATACGGCCAAGCGCAGTGTTGATACTGACATCGGTCAGGTCGGCTATTTCCTTAAAGCTCATGTCGCCGTAATGACGCATAATAAGCACTTCCTTTTGTTCGGCAGGCAACAGGTGGATCAGCGTCTTCAGGTCTCTGTGGGTTTGTTCGCGCACCATACGGTCCTCAGTGCTTTCGTCGTAGTTGCCCAGTACATCGAAAATATCGAAATCTTCGCCTGTGTTTACCAGCGGGGTGCGTTTTTCGCGCCTGAAATGGTCGATCACCAGGTTATGGGCTATGCGCGTTACCCAGGGCAGGAACTTGCCCTCCTCGTTATATTTCCCGGCACGAAGGGTGTTAATGACCTTGATAAAAGTATCCTGGAAAATATCCTCGGCGAGGTATTCGTCTTTGACTAATAAATATATCGAGGTGTAGATTTTTGCCTGGTAACGGCGGATCAGTTCAACAAGCCCCGCTTCTTCACCAGCTATATACAGATGGATCAGATCCTGATCACTCTTCAATTGCAAATCCATAGATTACTACTTTAAACTAAATTTTTAATCTTAAATTGATAAAGTAGAGTTTTTGATCTATAGGGCTCCTTATGTTAATTAATTGTTACTTCAAATAAAACGATTTCCGGCTTAAAAACCAAATGATATTTGACCGGTATACGCGGATGAGGCCCCAAATCTGTTAAATTTAACATTTTTTAACAATTAGACTCAGCAGCGGGGTGTTGGTTTAAACAAAGCAAAACATTTTAAAACTATTACAATCAGACTACCAAGCCGTTTGGAAAGTGCTAATTTTTTTAGGAATTTTGCGGTCGCAAAAAGTCCATGGTCAATAGTCCATGGCTCATAGTTTTCCAAAATCAACTCCATGGTCTACGGGCTATGGACTATCGACCAAAATGAGCATAGAAACCGAAAAGGATCCGCAACAGAACATCATCATCAAAGGGGCGCGGGTGCACAACCTGAAGAATATGGATGTGGCCATACCCAAGAATAAGTTTGTGGTGATTACGGGCATGTCGGGTTCGGGTAAATCATCCCTCGCATTTGATACGTTGTATGCCGAAGGGCAGCGGCGTTATGTGGAGAGCCTTTCGAGCTATGCGCGCCAGTTCCTGGGCAGGATGAACAAGCCTGACGTCGATTATATCAAAGGTATCGCACCGGCCATCGCTATTGAGCAAAAGGTAATTACATCTAATCCCCGCTCAACGGTCGGCACCTCCACCGAGATATATGATTACCTGAAACTGCTTTTTTCGCGCATAGGCAAAACCATTTCACCCGTATCGGGCGAGGTAGTGAAAAAGGACACCGTAACCGATGTGGTCAACTTTGTCCTGTCGCTTCCCGACGATACACAGGTGACGATACTCTCTCCCCTGCATCCGCACAATAACCGCAGCCTGAAGGAAGAGCTTGCATTATTGCTGCAAAAAGGTTTTGTAAGGGTGGAGTACGAAGGACGCATTACGAGAATTGAATCGATACTGGAAGATACTTCTATAGCAAATGACCCGCTTGAGGTGAAAGGTGTCCCGATAGCTATCGGGAGGAAAAAGGCAAAAGGTGGATTTGCTGAAGCCCCCTCTCCTTTGGAGATGGCTGGGGAGAGGTCACCGGTAAATATTGTCATCGACCGCATCACCAAAAACGAGACCGACGAAACCATAAGCCGTCTGGGGGATTCGGTACAAACCGCTTTTTTCGAGGGTAAGGGCGATTGTTATGTGCGTTACCAGCGTGCGGAAGATGAAAAAGAAAGAGAACGCTTTTTCTGCGACCGCTTCGAACTGGACGGTATGATATTCGAGGAGCCGACGCCGAATTTTTTCAGTTTCAATAATCCTTATGGCGCCTGCAAACGCTGTGAAGGCTATGGTAAGGTGATCGGAATAGACGAGGACCTGGTGATACCCGATAAGAGTAAAACCATTTATGAAGGAGCCATTGCCCCCTGGCGCGGCGAAAAAATGCGCGAATGGAACGAGGAACTGGTTAAGAATGCGCTGAAATTTGATTTCCCCATTCACCGGCAATACAACCACCTGGCCGAAGAGCAACAGCGCCTGTTATGGACGGGCAATCAGTATTTCCGCGGACTGGATGCATTTTTTAAAGAGCTGGAAGAACAAACCTATAAGATACAGTACCGGGTGATGCTGTCGCGCTATCGCGGCAAAACCACCTGTCCCGAATGTAAAGGCAGCCGCCTGAGGCAGGACGCTTCGTACGTAAAGATCAATGGTAAATCGATCACTGATATCGTGCTGATGCCGCTTGATCGCGCTTACGAGTTCTTTTTGAATCTTGAACTAAACGAGCAGGATCAGAAAATCGCCAAACGTCTGCTGACCGAAATAACCAACCGGCTCGGGTTTTTGAATAATGTCGGTCTGAGTTACCTGACGCTGAACCGTTTGTCAAATACGCTGTCGGGGGGTGAATCGCAGCGCATCAACCTGGCAACTTCGCTGGGCAGCAGTTTAGTGGGTTCAGTTTATGTATTGGACGAGCCGAGCATCGGCCTGCACCCGCGCGATACGCAGCGGCTGATCACCGTATTGAAATCCCTGCGCGACGTGGGCAATACCGTGTTGGTGGTGGAACATGAGGAAGAGATTATGCAGGCTGCCGATCATATCATAGACATTGGCCCGGAAGCGGGAACACATGGAGGTAACCTGGTATTTTCGGGCACTTATGATGAGATCGTACAGGATGACGAAAGCCTTACCGGGCGCTACCTGGCCCGCAAGGAACAGATAGCCATACCAGCTACCCGCCGCAAATGGAATGATTATATAGAGATAAAAGGTGCGCGCGAGAACAACCTGAAGCATGTGAATGCCAAATTCCCGCTGGGCGTACTGACCGTAGTTACCGGCGTATCGGGTTCGGGCAAAACAAGCCTGGTAAAAAGAATACTGGCCCCGGCTCTGCAAAAGGCGCTGGGTAACTACACCGGCGAGCAGACAGGATCTTA
>DASZWG010000375.1:0-5155 GCA_035546675.1 Mucilaginibacter sp.
TCACATTCAACACAATCATGTCCTCTTATCCAACTGATAATTACTGAATAAAAAAAGCCCTCCATAAAAGAGGGCTATCATTTTCAGTTAAATTGAGAATTATGAGAGTTCTGTTTCGTGTGCTCAACGGTGTGTTCCGTACACTATCCTGGCAACCGGAAGATGACCTGTGCCGCGAGCGGGTCAAATGTAAGTAATACTAATTAAGTGTCAATATAACTTTAACAGATTTATAAATAAACCATCAAAAAAAATATAATATCACAATTTCTATTTAAAATTAAATTATAATATTACCATTTTTACAATAATATATGGAGTTTATTAAATCCTTAAAAAAGCCGGAGAGATGCATGAACATCGCTTACATCACGGGATAAAGTGCAATAACATCGTAAAAATTCGCGTGAACCCAAACAGCCTGCAGCAGTTATGATACACTTTCCGTACCGGATCAAAATCCAATATGCTTTTAAAAGCAGCAAAAAATCCTGTAAACTCTCAACCACACTTCGTGTGACGATGGATGGTTTCCCGATCAACAGAAATATTGCTAACCGCATTAAAAACCAATTAGAAATAAGTCAGCATTTTTTTCTCAACAGGACATTTATTTATATTTATCAAAAAACTTTTTAACCCAAATCTTTATGGAAAATCACAGAACCTGGCACCAGAAACAAAAAGATTCCATGACCTTCGGACAAAGACTTGCGGATTCTGTGGCAACCGGGATGGGCTCGTGGCGCTTTATTATCTGGCAAACCGTAATTGTTGTCCTTTGGATGGTACTAAATGTGTTTGCCTATATCCACCACTGGGACCCTTATCCCTACATCCTTTTGAACCTGGTCTTCTCTACCCAGGCAGCTTACGCTGCGCCGATCATCATGATGGCGCAGAATCGGCAGAACGATCGCGACAGGGCACAGGCCGAGGCTGATTACAAGACCAACATCGAAGCAAAAAAAGAGATCGAGAACCTGCAGATATCCCTGAATAAAATGGAAATTGATAAATTGGATAAGATCATATCGATGCTGCAGGATATGAGGGCACAAAGATCGGAATAATGATAAAGCCGATAAAAGTTATCGTAACGGGAGCGACAGGCATGGTGGGCGAAGGCGTGCTGCACGAATGCCTGCTGCACCCGATGGTGGCCGAAGTGCTGATCGTAAACCGCAGACCGCTGGGCCTTGATCACCCCAAGTTGAAGGAGATTATTCATAAAGATTTCTTTGATATATCACCCATAGAAACACAGCTCAAGGACTACGATGCCTGCTTTTTTTGCCTCGGGGTATCGTCAGTAGGAATGAAAGAACCCGACTATTACAAACTCACCTATACGCTTACGCTCGGCTTCGCCGGAACACTTGTGCGATTGAACCCGGACATGACCTTCGAATATATCTCGGGTGCCAGCACCGACAGTACCGAAAAAGGCCGCATGATGTGGGCAAGGGTAAAGGGCAAGACCGAAAACGACTTGGTTAAACTGCCCTTTAAACGCGAATATAATTTCAGGCCGGGATATATGCACCCTACTCCGGGTCTGAAAAATACCAACAAGTATTATAAATACATTACCTGGCTGTACCCGATCCTGAAAAGGATCACACCCAACTCGATAAGCACCTTAAGCGACATGGGTAAGGCGATGATCAACGCCGCGCTGTATGGGTACGATAAGCAAATACTGGAAGTAAAGGATATCAACCTGCTGGCAAAAAAACAGGCTGAATAAATACGGTATTTTTAGGGTAAATTATTTGAATTGCCATTTCGGACTGTAACAAAACCGGACACCCCACGTTCGGATACGAACAATGCAGTCATTTCGTACATCAGTTTAATATGTTGATTTTCAAATAATTGCAATATCGGCAATGATATTGCAACAACACAGATGTCTTTTTCTTCCAGTAATTACTGCTAAACATTCAGACTCACTTTAAAAGGGGAAGTTATGCTTAAAAATTATCTCAAGATCGCTATCCGCCAGTTACGCAAACAGCGGATGTATTCTGCCATCAAGATCGGTGGCTTTGCACTGGGCATCGCAGCCTGCTTACTCATCGCACTTTACATCAGGGATGAAACAAGCTATGATAAGATGTATCCGGATGCCGGTCGCATTTACCGTTTAGTGGGTTTTTACGCTCATGATGGTAAAGTTGAAAAAGCTACTGACTGGCCTGCACCTTTAGCTAAGGCCGTTACATCCGATTTCCCCCAGGTGGAGTTTGCGGGCCGTATAATGCCTGTCTCGCTTATCGGGCATGCCGGAAGCAACGAACTGCGTCGTGCAGACCAGGTTCAGAACACTTACGAAAAAGGTTTCACCTACGCCGATCAATCGATGCTCGATATGTTGCAATTGCCGATGGTATACGGAAAATGGGAAACCGCACTGAAAAAGCCGTATACCATGGTGATCAACAAAAGCACGGCCGACAAGTACTTCCCGGGTCAAAACCCTGTCGGCAAAGTGATGATACTGGACAATGATAAAGATCATCCCTACACCATAGGTGGTGTAATGGCCGATATACCCTCCAATTCGCATCTTCGTAAGTTCAATTTCCTTTTATCACTTACCGGCATCGAATTCTGGCAGGGTGAACAAAATAATTGGGATGATACCAATTATCCTACTTATATCAAGGTGAGAACAGGGACCGATATAGCTCAATTCGAAAAAAAATTGTCTGAGGATATTCTTAAAAACTATTATCTGCCTACGATGATCAAAGACGGGGCTGTTGATGCGCAAAAACTGATCTCCGAATTTTCTATACACCTGCAGAATGTAAAAGATATTAACCTGCACTCGTACGATATCTATGATGATACTCCGCATGGCGATGTGCGCTTCGTGTGGTTGTTCGGGGCGATAGCGGCCTTTATCCTGGTGATCGCCTGTATCAATTTCATTAACCTGGCCACGGCCAGGTCGGCAAACCGCGCCAAAGAAGTTGGTTTGAGAAAAGTAGTAGGCTCTTACCGCAGCAGCCTCATCAACCAGTTCCTAACCGAATCTATAGTGTATAGCCTGGTGTCTTTCATACTTGGTATTCTTATTGCGTGGCTCATACTACCCTATTTCAACATACTATCCTCAAAATCCCTTACCATGCCCTGGGGTGAGTGGTGGTTTGTGCCGGTTATGCTGGTTTCTGCGTTCATTGTAGGCACATTCGCCGGCTTGTACCCGGCATTTTATCTTTCCGGCTTTAAGCCCGCACAGGTACTGAAGGGCTCTATCAGCAGCGGAAGCAAAAACCCCATATTGCGCAACAGCCTGGTGGTGTTCCAGTTCACTACATCGATCATCCTGATCATCAGCACTATCGTAATTTACGGGCAAACGCATTATATCCTGAACCGTAAGGTGGGTTTTGATAAGGACCAGGTAATGATATTGCAGGGCACCAATACACTGGGCGATAAGAATGTTAAAGACCTCAAGAGCGATCTTTCAAAGATCACATCGGTGAAAAGCGCGTCGATCGGCGACTATCTGCCTGTTGACGGCAGTAAGCGAAACGGCAACACCTTCTGGAAAGAAGGCCGCACAAAACTCGATCCCGGCGTGGGCGGCCAGTACTGGCAGATAGACGATACCTACCTGAAGACATTGGGCATGAAGCTGGTTGAAGGCCGGAATTTTTCTTACGATATGGCCGACGATACTGCCGGCAGAACCGTTATCATCAATCAAACCCTGGCCAAAAAGCTGAACCTTAAAAATCCGGTCGGTGAGCTAATCACCAATGGCTACGGACATTATCGTATAGTCGGTGTGGTGAAAGATTTCAATTTTGAATCGATGCGCGGCAATATCGATCCGCTGGTGCTTCATTTCGGGCTCAGTCCTTCGATGATGACAGTAAAATTCAGCAGCGGTGATGTACAGAATACTATCGCCAATGTATCGGCGCTGTGGAAGAAGTTCTCGCCCGATCAGCCTATACGCTATACCTTTCTTGATGAACAGTTTGCCAACATGTATGCCGATGTGCAGCGCACGGGCCGCATCTTTAGCAGCTTCGCAGTATTAGCCATCATCATCGCCTGCCTGGGGTTATTTGCGCTTTCCGCCTTTATGGCCGAGCAGCGCAGCAAGGAGATCGGCATCCGCAAGGTACTTGGCGCCAGTGTAAAGGGCATTACCACCCTGCTGTCAATGGATTTCGTCAAGCTGGTGCTGCTTGCTATTGTCATCGCTTCGCCTTTAGCCTGGTGGGGCATGAATAAATGGCTGCAGGATTTTGCCTACCAAATTAAAATCACCTGGTGGATGTTCGCAGTGGCAGGATTGGGTGCAATCTTAATCGCGCTGGTAACGGTAAGCTTTCAATCGGTAAAAGCAGCACTGGCCAACCCGATAAAGAGTTTGAGGAGTGAGTAGAACCTCACCCCAACCCTCTCCAAAGGAAAAGGGGTTTTACAATGAAAACTAAAAGCAATACAACTTAAAAATTCCTCCCCTTTCGGGAGGTTAGGAGGGGTCATGATAAAGAACTATTTAAAAATCGCCTGGAGGAACCTGATTAAAAACAAGTTCTCCTCACTGATCAACATCGGTGGCCTGGCTGTGGGTATGGCTGTCGTAATGCTGATCAGTTTCTGGATATGGGACGAAGTTACCTTCGACCGCTATCACAAGAATTACAACCGTATTGCACAGGTGATCCAGAATGTCACCAATAACGGCGAGGTTCAAACCTGGTGGCAGGTGCCCTATCCCCTGGCCGACGTGCTTCGCAAAAGCTATGGCAGCGATTTTAAGTCGGTCGTAATGTCGACCGGTATTGGCGGCAACATGCTGGCCTTAGGCGATAAAAAGCTGAGTGAACAGGGCGCCTTTATGGAAACGGACGGTCCGGAATTATTTACTTTGAACATGCTGAAAGGCAGGCGTGATGCATTGAAGGACCCTTCTTCTATATTGATCTCCGCTTCAACGGCCAAAGCGTTTTTCGGGAATGACGACCCGATGTTCAAAGTGCTGAAGCTGAATAACCAGGATAATCTGAAGGTAGCCGGTGTTTATGAAGATCTGCCTCAAAACTCTACGCTTGCCGGTATGGCCTTTATCGGCTCGTGGGACCGGTTTGCATCAGACAACCAGTTGAGCAAGATGAGG
>DASZWG010000376.1:0-7439 GCA_035546675.1 Mucilaginibacter sp.
TCCCGGATATTCCTTCAGCGCCTTATCTAAGCATATCATGGCTTTCTCCAGGTCGTCATTGTTCAAAACGTATGCCAAACGCACTTCGTTCTCGCCTGCGCCTTTGGTACTGTAAAAACCAGTGGCCGGAGCCATCATCACCGTTTGGTTTTCATAGCTGAACTTTTCCAGTATCCACTGGCAAAACTTGTCCGCATTGTCGATCGGGAGTCGTGCCACTACGTAAAATGCTCCGCCGGGATTTGGGCAAAAAACGCCGTCCATCGCGTTCAGCGCATTCACCAGAGTGTCGCGGCGATGGGTATATTCTTTGTTCACGGCCTCGAAATAGCTGTCCGGCGTATCGACTGCCGCTGCGCCCGCTATCTGCTCCACCATACCCGGACTCAATCTTGCCTGTGCGAACTTCAATCCCGCATCCCAAATCGCTTTATTTTTGGTGATGAGGCAGCCCAGCCGTGCACCGCAGGCGCTGTAGCGCTTGCTCACCGTATCCATTACCACAACATTTTCATCCAGCCCGCCTAAGTGCATCGGCGAGGTAAAGGTGCGTCCGTCATAGCAAAACTCGCGGTAAGCCTCGTCCGAGAACAGGTACAGGTCGTATTTCAGCACTAATTGTTTCAGTGCTTCAAGCTCTTCTTTCGAATAGAGATAGCCCGTCGGGTTGTTCGGGCTGCAAATGATGATCGCTTTGGTTTTGGGTGTGATCAGTTTCTCGAACTCGCTGACCGGCGGCAGTGCAAACCCGTTTTCGATGTACGACAGGATGGGTTTTACCACGATGTCGCTCTGGCAGGCAAAGCCGTTGTAATTGGCATAAAACGGTTCGGGGATGATCACTTCATCGCCCGGATCGAGGCAGGTCATCATAGCGATGGTGATCGCTTCCGATCCGCCGGTGGTGACCAGTATATTTTCGGGCGTAATGTTATATCCCAGTTTATTGTAGTACTCCGTCAGTTTTTTGCGATAAACCAGCGTTCCTTCCGAAGCCGTATAGGCCCATACCTTAAAATCGATATTCTTCACCGCATTCAGCATCCCTTCGGGCGTCCCGATGTCGGGTTGCCCGATGTTGAGGTGGTATACTTTTTTGCCTTCCGATTTAGCTTTATCGGCATAAGGCGTCAGCTTGCGGATGGGCGAGGCCGGCATGTGCAGCCCCTTTTTTGAAATTTTTGGCATGGGGCAAAATTAGGTAAAAATTAAATCCTTCTAA
Source organism: Mucilaginibacter sp. (assembly GCA_035546675.1). GTDB lineage: Bacteria > Bacteroidota > Bacteroidia > Sphingobacteriales > Sphingobacteriaceae > Mucilaginibacter. The sequence continues at coordinate 1,223 of DASZWG010000376.1, forward strand.
AGTTTAACCGAAACGAGCAGGTATTACCTGTTCAGGATGATTCCCCTGAACTCATTTAATGAAACAATATTTAATCGTGGGAATTCCAGCTCTTTGAGCACATTAAAATGCCTGTCGCTTGTTACGATATAATCAGCATTGCCGGCAATAGCGAGATCGGCAAATTTATTGTCGTCCGGGTCATTAAGAATTAATTGCCAGCGAAAATAAGGTTCTGTAAAGATCACATTAGGTGCTACGCAAAGGATAGAGGTTACAAGATGAGCCGTTTTTTCGGAATAGATTTCAGTAAGCTTTTCGGAATATTCTATCAATACCTCATTACTGATGATCCACTGAAAGCGGTTATCCCTGAAAAACTCATACAACCAATAATATTTACTTTGAGGCGGTATAGAGGCCAGCAGACAGTTTGTGTCGATAACAGCCCGGATCATTTATTATCGGCATTGAGCATTTTATCGAAGTCGTTTTGCGTGAGATTCTTATTTTTTATCACTTCATCAAGCTCCGTTTTAAGCATAGCCGAATAATGGCTAACCAGCAGTTCCTTTAGTTCAAGCGTCTCCTGTTCAGACATCGGCCTGTTAAAAAGGCGAAGCAGGCTTACTTGCAAAGGGTTGAGTTCGGTATGAATATGCGTTGTTGCCATTGTTTTTACGTTACATGCAAATTTAAGGAATTCAGCATTAATTCAGCAAAAGGGAACTTATGTTATATTCAGGTGCTCATTCAAATAAAAAAGGAGCCTTTCGGGCTCCTTCAGTTTCTTTTATCAGGTTTTTAGTTCGTCCCTGTAGTTTGCTTCGCCGGGACGACCTCACCTACAATAGTTAGTATCTTTTCGGGCGTCTTTGCGTTCGATTTGACGATGATCGGTTTATTGAACGGCGCTGCAACTGCTGCGCTGTAAGTGATCTTGATCTCACCTTTTTCCCCGCTCTTCACCGGGGTCTTGGTGTAATCAGCTATGGTACAGCCGCATGTAGGCTGAACGGAAGTCAGGATCAAAGGCTCTTTGCCGATATTGGTGAATTCGAACATGGTTGTAACCGGCGTTCCCTGCGGAATTTTGCCGAAATCATGTTTCTCTTCATTGAACTTAAATTCGGGCTTTTCATTATCTTGCGCCGAAGCAGTGAAGGCGAAGCCTATCAGTACTGCACAAATTATCATTATTTTTTTCATACCGTAGTTTTGATTATTACAAATATAAAAGGTTTAAAGCAATTGCAAAACTATTATGCGCCGGGCACGTTTTGTCCGCAAATAATAGCAAATGCAAAATAGAATTTTATAATTTTGAACCCTAATCCAAATAATATATGCCCGGAACTGCAATAAACACTTCCGGCAGCTTCAATGCCGCCGAACTCAGCTTTGATGATTTTAAGCAAATCGTTATCAACGATTACCGTATCGGTTTCGAGAGCCGCCAGGCCAGTTTGCTTGGCCGCCGCGAAGTGCTGACGGGCAAAGCGAAGTTCGGCATCTTCGGCGACGGCAAGGAGGTGGCACAACTGGCTATGGCCAAAGCTTTCAGGCCGGGCGACTGGCGCGCGGGCTATTACCGCGACCAGACCTTCATGTTCGCAACCGGCATGAGCAACCTTAAAGAATTCTTCACGCAACTATACGCCTATCCGGATATCGAAAAAGATCCGGCATCGGCGGGCCGGCAGATGAATTGCCACTATGCCACCCGTTATGTGAACGATGACGGTACCTGGGGGAATCAATCCGAAACGCTGAACTGCGCATCCGATATATCGACCACGGGCGGGCACATGCCGCGCCTGCTCGGTTTGGCTTACGCTTCGAAACTATACCGCGAAAATAAGGAACTGGAATACCTGGAGGATTTTTCTGTCAACGGCAACGAAGTGGCCTTTGGTACCATTGGCAACGGCGCTACTTCGGAGGGTTTGTTTTTCGAGACTTTCAACGCGGCCGGGGTGCTGCAGGTGCCGATGGCGATTTCCATCTGGGATGATGACTATGCCATATCTGTCCCCGCTGAACTGCAAACTACCAAAGGCGATATTTCCGAAATACTGAAAGGATTCCAGCGCGAGGACGGCACCAACGGTTACGAGATATTCAAGGTGCGGGGATGGGATTACGTGGCTTTGTGCGAGACCTATGAGCGCGCCATTGCCATGTGCCGCGCAGAGCATATCCCGGTTTTGATCCACGTAACCGAAATGACGCAACCCCAGGGACATTCTACTTCGGGTTCGCACGAGCGGTATAAATCAAAAGATCGCCTTGCCTGGGAAAATGAGCACGACTGCCTGCGCAAGATGCGCGGATGGATGATCGAGTCGGCTATTGCCACTGAAGAAGAACTGAACGAACTGGAAGCTGCTGCAAAAAAGCACGTACGCGAACGCCAGCGTGAAGCCTGGGCCGAGCTGTCGGGAGAGATCGAGACTGAACAATCACAGGTGACTGCGCTCATCGGGAAGATGGCAGAGCAAAGCACGCACGGCGAGGAACTGCGCGAGATCCTGTTGTCGCTGAAGTCAACGATTGATCCGGGACGTAAAGATGTGATCGGCGCCGGCAGGAAGGCCCTGCGTCTGACCGTAAAAGAAAGCCTGGAAGCCAGGCAGCAATTGGTCGGTTGGCTTAACGAAGAAAAAGTAAAGAACAACGAACGCTTTAATTCAAAGCTGTTCACCGGCACGCTTAAATCGCCTCTGAACATCCCGGTTATCGGGGTTGAATATGAGGATAACGCCAAATTGGTTGACGGGCGCGAGGTGCTGAATGCCTGTTTTGACGCCAACTTTGAGCGCGATAAAAGCATTGTCGCTTTTGGCGAGGACGTCGGCGCCATAGGCGATGTGAACCAGGGATTTGCCGGTTTGCAAAACAAATATTCCGACCTCCGGATTTCGGATACCGGTATCCGTGAGTCGACGATCATCGGGCAGGGTATGGGACTGGCTATGCGCGGTTTGAGGCCGATAGCCGAAATACAATACCTGGATTACCTGATCTATGCCATCACCGTGCTAAGCGACGATTTGGCCAGCCTGAGCTACCGTACGCGGGGAGGGCAGAAGGCGCCGGTTATTGTTCGTACACGCGGGCACCGGCTTGAAGGGATATGGCATTCAGGATCACCGATGGGGCTGATCCTCAATTCGATGCGCGGACTGCACATTTGCGTGCCCCGCGATATGACCCAGGCGGCAGGCATGTACAACACCCTGCTGCGCAGCGATGAACCCGCCCTGGTGATCGAATGTTTGAATGGCTATCGCTTAAAGGAAAAACTGCCGTCGAACGTGGGTGAATTTACCGTGCCGCTCGGCGTAGCCGAAGTGCTGAAGGAAGGATCGGATATTACCGTGGTTTCGTATGGGTCGACGCTTCGCATCGTACGCGAAGCTGCTGAAGAGCTGGAAAAAATGGATATCCGCATCGAGGTGATCGACCTGCAAACGTTGTATCCCTTCGACCGGCACAATGCCTGCGGCGAGTCGCTGAAAAAGACCAATAAGCTGCTGATCGTTGACGAGGACCTTCCCGGCGGCGGTACAGCATATATTCTGCAAAAAATACTCGAAGCGCAAAACGGTTATTATTTCCTCGATTCGGAGCCTAAAACACTGCCGGCAAGGGAGCACCGCCCGCCTTACGGTACCGACGGCGATTATTTCAGCAAGCCATCGCTTGATGATGTGATCGAAGCGGTATATGCCATGATGCACGAGGCCAATCCCGGAAAATATCCGAAGCTGTATTAATGATTGAGTGACTTAGTGATCAGTTAGACAGCTATTTTATCCGATCTGTATAACCGTTCCTTCCAAATCGGCCAAAAACCCTAATTTTGCGCCCATCCCGAACGGGCTTTTACTTTTACTATGGATAACATATTTGCCACCCTTTCAACCATTATAACATCCCGCCGCAGTATTAAACCTGCAATGATGAACGACCGTAAAGTGCCGGATTACCAGGTACAATCCCTGCTGGAGCTGGCCGACTGGGCCCCGACACATGGCCTTACCGAGCCCTGGCGGTTTATTGTCTACGCTAATCCTACAGACTTCTGCCATGAGCACGCGCGTTTGTATAAAGAACATACTCCTGCCGAAAACTTCATCGAGGCATCTTACAACAACTTTTATACCCAGGGCGATAAGGCCTCGCATGTGATCGTTGCCGTAATGAAGCGCGGCGATCTGCCCAAGATCCCGGTTAAAGAAGAGATCGAGGCTACCGCCTGTTCCATTCAGAATATATTGCTCGGCGCTACGGCGCTGGGTATGGCTTCTTTCTGGAGCACCGGCGGAATGGCAACCAAACAGCCGATGAAGGATTTCCTGGGCCTGGGCGAGCACGACCAGGTTGCCGGCATCATCTATCTCGGGCATACGGATCAGAAACCGGCAGGCAGCCGGAAAATTTCTCTTGAAGAAAAGGTTAAATGGGTATAACAAACCTGCAGTTTTTTCGTATAAATTACTATCGTCGGTAAGGCATTTAATTTTAATGTAACTTATTTAAGTAATTGTAAATATTTTCTGACGGAAATATTTTATATTCATAATTAAATATTTACATTTGTTGAAAAAGGTTGTTGATAACTTCCTTAAGCCGAGGCCTCTGATTAATTTATTGATTAAAACTTGAAGCAGCGAGAGAAATGAAGAAACGCTATTGGGTAACCTGCATCTTATTGTCCTTTTCAATTACCGCGATCAGCTGGAAAGCTGAAAGCAACGACGGCTTAACTAAAATTACTTCCCCCCTTAACGGAACGATCGATAACAAAACGGCAAAAGCGCCGTCTGCCGAAGAATTGTTCGGGCAGTACCTTGAGTCGGTCTACAACACAGCACAGCTGTCACAAAGCGGGCTTGATATCGATGTTTTCGAAAAAGCAGTTACCGGCTTTTTTAACCTGAAGGCGGCGGGCGATATCCCGCAATACAGTTCGGTTATCGCGATAGCCGACCTGGCCAAATCGAGCTGCACCAAGCGTTTGTGGATCATCGACCTCATCGGCCAAAAATTGCTGCTGAATACCTGGGTGGCCCACGGCAGCGGAAGCGGCGACGATGTAGCTTCCAATTTCTCGAACGAATACGATTCGCATGCCAGCAGTCTTGGTTTTTATGTTACCGGGGGTGTTTATTATGGCAAGCATGGCCGTTCACTGAAGCTTGACGGTATGGATGCGGGATTTAATGACAATGCGCGCGAAAGGGCCATTGTTATCCATGCAGCGCCTTATGTTTCAAAATCGTCTATCAATAAACTGGGCCGGCTGGGCCGCAGCGAAGGCTGCCCGGCAGTATCGCGTAAGGTGATCGCTAAAGTGATCTCGATGATCCGTGACAAATCGGTGCTGTTCATCAGCGGTAACGATAGCGGTTACACTTCCAAATACTTAGACAAAGACATTGCCGCCAATTACGTTTACCCCGGCATCGAAGGCAATCCGGCGCTGAACGCCAGCCTGTAAGGTCATTCAGCCGGGAGGTATTTTTTCAAATGATCGTACAGTACGATATCCAGCCCGTATACATCCTGCCTGAACTGTAATTTGCCTTTTTCATCTTCCCAGCAGGTCACATAAGTGATATAAACGGGCACTTTCGGCCTCAGCCCTATGTCCTGCGACTCGGGGTCCGTCTCCTGCATATCTTTGGCTATCAGGTTGTATTTTACGGTATCCTTAAAAAGCGTATGGGCCAGGTCGAGCGGTTTTTCAAGACGCACGCAGCCGTGGCTTACCGCGCGTACCTTATACCAGAACGCATCCTTCACCGGCGTATCGTGCAGGTAAACGCTGCTTTTATTGTCGAACAGGAACTTGATCTTGCCTAAAGCATTCAGGGCTCCCGGCGCTTGTTTAAATTCATAAGGGCAATTTTCCTTCGTAATTTTCGACCAGTCGATAGTTTCAGGATCCTCGATCAGTTTCCCGTCTTTATAAACATTAATGTCTTTGTTCGACAGGTAGAAAGGGTCTTTAGCCGCCTCGACGATGATCTCCTTAGTAGCGATGCTTTGCGGGATGTTCCACACCGGGTTTACCTGTACGCTGTGTATGATGCTGCTCAGGAGCGGGGTTTCGTGCGGATTGGGTTTGTCGATCCGGCAGGTATCGTTGTAATTCACCAGGTTGTTTTTATAATCCTGGTTGCGCCCCTGGCCGACACAAACTTTCATGTCCAGCACCGACTTCCCGCTG
>DASZWG010000377.1:0-4837 GCA_035546675.1 Mucilaginibacter sp.
AAAGAGGGATAAAACTGGTGATGGACCTGGTGGTGAACCATAGCAGCGATGAACATGAATGGTTTAAGCAAAGCCGGAGCTCGCGCAACAATCCTTACCGTAACTATTACCACTGGTGGAACGCGGAGCGCGGTACTCCCCCGCCCCGGTACAGCCTTTTTGATGTAAATCATGACGCGTGGCGTTACGACTCGCTTACCAATGCTTATTACCTCCATTATTTTTCGGCAAAGCAACCTGATCTGAACTGGGAAAACCCCAAAGTCAGGCAGGAGGTATTTGATATCATGAAGTTTTGGGCCGATAAGGGAATCGATGGGTTCAGGCTGGATGCGTTCCAGTTTGCCGCTAAAGACACCACCTGGCCGGTTTACCCCAAAGGCTACGAAAAGCACTTCAACCTGTACTATGCCATGCAGCCACACCTGCACGGTTACCTGAAGGAAATGTACCGTGAAGTATTCAGCAAATATGATGTGATGAGTGTAGCCGAAGGCGCCGGCAACTCGTTTAAAGATGCGCATGACCTGGTTGACGCCGACAGGCATGAACTGAACATGGCCTATGCCTTTGACGGTGTGGACATTGCCAAACCCGGCGGATACAGCGTTCTTCATTTCAAACGCGTTTTCAGCCTTTGGGACAGCGCATTCTCAAAAAAAGGATGGCTATCGATCTTCCTCGCCAACCACGACCAGGCAAGAATGGTCAGCCGTTTTGGTAATGGCAGTCCAAAGTTCCGCGATGTATCGTCAAAAATGCTGACCACCTTTATCATGACCATGCGCGGCACACCCTATTATTACAATGGCGACGAACTGGGCATGACCAACCCCGGGTTCACCAGTATCAGCGACTACCGGGATAAGGCCACGCTGAATGAGTACGAGCATCAGGAAAAAATAGGTACAAATATGCGAGCCTATTTGAAGCAGATGGCCTTTGAAAGCCGCGATAACGGCCGTACGCCTTTTCAGTGGAATGATGGTCCAAATGCGGGTTTTACTACCGGAACACCCTGGATCGGGATAAACCCCAACTACAAAACGGTGAACGAAGCGGCAGAGGATAGAGACCCTAATTCAGTGCTCAATTATTTCAGGAGGATCGTAAAGCTGCGGCATGATAACCTGGTACTGGTCTACGGCAAATACACCCTGCTGGATAAGGACAATCCGGACGTATATGCCTATACCCGCGAACTGAATGGGAAAAGACTCCTTATACTGCTCAATTTCAGGGATCATGCGTGCAGCGCTAATACGGGTATCAACCTGCACAAAGCCAGAGTATTGATAGGTAATTATCAGCATCCATCAGCAAACGGAACACTGCAGCCATACGAAGCCGTGGTATACGAGCTATAGTGCAATAGCTACAGGCACGAAGCAGAAGTTAAGTCATTGTTTTAGCCTGCCTGGCTTATTAATCAAGTACAGACATGGTCAGGTTGACCAGGTCAGCGAAGAATTTTTTGTCGGTTACGGATTTGGCAGTAACCCTGAAACCCTTGATATTATTGAGGATAAAGCGGGCCAGTACAGCAGCATCCTGTGGATTGACAATTTCACCGCTCTGCTGGCCCTTTTTGATCGCTTCGCGGAAAAATTCCTCCAGTTGCCTGTCACCCTGGCATATCATTAAGCTTACCTCAGCATCGTGCGGAGCAACTTCGACAGCTGCATTAACCAGGAAACAGCCTTTATGCTCATTGTCAGTTATCAATTCACGGGTCGTCAATTCGAGCAGTTGCCGTACCGTTTCCCTTGCCGAAGGTGTATGGCTGACAATACGCTCCATCTTCGCTGAAACAGACTGCTTATAATTTTCAAGCGCGCGAAGGAAAAGCGTGTGTTTATCGCCATAAGTATCGTACAGGCTCGAACGGCTGATTCCTAAACCATCCACAAGGTCCTGCATCGACGTTGCGTTGTACCCGTTCAGCCAAAAAAGGTGCATGGCCTTTTCAAGCACTTCATCCTCATCAAAATCTTTGGTTCTCGCCATAGCACAAAAGCTTTGCCCGTTTCAGGGCAAAGCTACCGATTAATTCACTAAGTTGACCAACTAACCTCCGGTCTTGATTATCTCATCCCGCCGCCGGCCAGCAACGTCTCTCCCGTCAGCCAAAAGGAATCATCGGATGCCAGGAATACTGCCAGCGGAGCAATGTCCTTTGGCTGACCGATACGGCCCAGAGGAGTGGTCTGTTCGGCATTTTTTTGAAAATCGCTGCCTATAAAACCGGCTGTGTGCGTACCCTCAGTTTCGATAATACCGGGATTGATCGAGTTTACCCTGATCTTTTTCGGGCCAAGTTCTTTTGAAAGCACTTGTGTGATCGCATCGACCGCGCCTTTGGTTGCGGTATAGATCGAGCTTCCCGGAGGGGTTATACGGCTCACCACCGAACCGATATTGATCACACTCCCGCCGTTCCCGTTAAAATTTTTCACTGCTTCACGGGTCGAAAGCAAAAGGCCAAGCACATTGGTGTTAAATTGACGATGAAACTCGTCTTCGGTTATTTCTTCAATACCCGTAAATTTGTAAACACCCGCATTATTTACCAGGATATCGATCCCGCCGAAGATGTTTTTAGCTTCCGCAAAAAGGCGTTCCACGTCAGCCGATTTGGAAACATCACCCTGCACGGCAATAGCCTTGCCGCCGTTGGCCACGATATCGGCTACCACTTTTTCGGCGCCTTCCTTTGCCGATGAATAGTTAACTACGACCGCTGCACCTTCTGCGGCCAGGTCTTTGGCTATACCAGCACCGATCCCTTTTGATGCACCCGTTACTACTGCTACTTTGTTTTCTAACTTTTTCATGATTCTAATTTTTTATTCTTACTTTTCGGAACGATTGTTCCACAAAAGTATATCATTATGGAACGATTGTTCCAATATACTTTCAAAGATTATATTGTAATGACATTGCCTTCCTGCTAAAAAATCCGGGTTGAAAACCAGGCAGATATCACCTCCAAAAATTTATTTTAAAATAAAATTGCGCTAAACTAAAAATATTAGTATCTTTGAATATTCCATTATGCCAAATGGCATTTCAATCATCTACCTTATCGTATGAAAAAAAGATTCAATTCTGCAAAACAACTTGATTCCTTAATACAACAATATTTTGAATCATCAGAAGAGGAAAACCAAACCGGTTCGGAACCTCCTACCCTTGCCGGACTGGCATTATTCCTGGGTTTTGAAAGCAGGCAGGACATCGAGGTATATGAGAACAAGCCCAGGTATGCAGCATTACTTAAACGTGCAAGGTTAAGGGTCGAAGCGGCCTATGAAAAAAAATTGCATACCCATTCATCGGGCGGGGCCGTTTTTGCACTGAAAAGCATGGGCTGGAACGAGCGCACAGACGATAAAACTCCTGCAACAGGAAACCCGCTGCAGGTCGAGATCATTCATTCGGGTCCGAAACTCGCATCATCCGAAAAGGAAGTGGAGTTGTAGGGGCTTACCTGACATAATAATAATCGTCCTCTACCTTGTAAGTTTTGGAAACATTATTTACCGTCGAGGTATAAACATAGTCGGTATGCAGCGTGAGTTTTGAGGTTGTCAGTTGGTTAATCGTAATTGCATTCGAAACCGGGGTTATGACCGGTGCGATGGGGGTAAAAGTTATACCATAAAGATTTAAACCCGTGCTAAAGCCTGATATAGGTGCAGAAAGGTTAAATGAACTGCCTGCAACAGCAAATGTACCCCTTGTGGTATCGACGCTGACAACGTTGTTCTGGCTAAGCCCGCCTTCGGCACCACCGGTCATCATATAAAAACTTGTACTGCTGAAAGTACCGTTCTGGTTGAACTGTATAGCAGCATAGCTGTTTGGTGACGCGCTATAATTCGTATCGATGGTTTGCACGCCGTCAATATATTGAATCACCTGTTCGGATTGCAACGTCCATTTACCGACGAGAAGAGCCTGAGCACCTTTAGGGATAGGCGTGTATTTCCCATCCTTGCGGCAGGCCCAAAAACAGCCGGCAATAATAAGGCTGGTCAATATTAAACGAATATTCCGCATAAGCTCAGGCTTCCGTAAAGTAAATATAATAAAAATTGAAAATAAAAATGGCCGGACTCTTTAAAACGTCGGTTTTGTTCATTGAAAACTATGAAGCCCGGGCACACATCGTCGTCAACCAGGGTGGCACCAGTTCCGGAAAAACCTTCGCTATATTGCAGGTGCTGTTTTGTATAGCATGTCAGCGTATGGCAAGCGTCATCACGGTTGCAGGTCAGGATATCCCCAACCTGAAGGCTGGAGCACTGCGCGATGCGCTGAATATCTGGACCGGGTCGGAGCAATTGATGGCGGCAGTAAAGTCGTATAACCGCTCAGAACGCATATTTGAATTCATAAACGGCTCCATTATAGAATTCAAGAGTTATGACGACGCCCAGGATGCTAAATCAGGCAAACGCGACTTCCTTTTTGTAAACGAGGCGAACGGAATCGGCTGGGATATTTACAGTGAGCTGGCCTTGCGCACCAAACACCGCATCTATATTGATTATAACCCGAATACCGCGTTTTGGATGCATGACAAACTGCTTGGCAAACCCGATGTTCAACTGATCATATCCGACCATCGTCATAATCCCTTCCTGGAGGAGGGCGTACGTCAAAAAATAGAAAGGCTGAGGGATATCGACCAGGAATTGTGGAGGGTGTACGCCCGCGGTCTAACCGGCAGGATCAGCAACCTGGTATTGGGCAACTGGCAATTGTGCGATAGGATACCGCCCGATGCCCGGTTGGTAGCAGTTGGGCTCGATTTCGGTTTCAGCAATGACGA
>DASZWG010000378.1:0-3625 GCA_035546675.1 Mucilaginibacter sp.
GGGTTCAATTGGTGAAATGCCGGTGTGACATAAGTGGCCGCACCCGTGCGGATGCTTTCCCTGGTCTCCAGAACGAAGGCTCCCAGTTCGAGCAAAAGCGGGCTGAAGTGCAGCAGGTCGTTGGGTTTGAATTGATATTGCGGGCGGGTTATTTTCAGCACATAAAAAAAGATCAGCGGGCCAAGCGCCAGCAAAAACTGCATGGGCAGCCGGTCCCAGCCGGGGAGGGCAGTTTGCAGCCGGATATCCATAGCCAGTATCCGTATCATCCATAAGATCATGGTAACCAGCGCCAGGGCCAGAAACCGGTTTGCTGCCCGGTTTGCTGCTTTTGTGAACCAAAGCAGCAGGACAAAGGTCTGCCCGATAAATATGGCTCCCAGAAAAGCCAGGTCATACAGGGTGATATGGAATGTGTAGGGTGTCAACTTCGCTGATCAGCTCAATCGCTGTTCCAAACCTATAAAATACTAATAAATAAAATATTAACGGCTTAACGAAATGGATGATGTACCAAAACCGGACAAAGAGTGTGCGGTTTTGAGGTATTAATTTGACGGCTGTAAACCCAACAAAAAAGGCCCGCGCAAATGCGCAGGCCCGGGAATCAGTAAATTGGTTTGTTATTATTTACCGGCTGTATTAAACAGCTTGCTCTTATCCACTTTTTCTACTTCCATTTTATCGGCCAGGGTTTTGGATATGGCCGAATACGGCGCCGATACCACTTCGTCGCCAGCTTTTAAGCCCGAAAGTACCTGGATGTAATTATCGTCCTGTATGCCGGTTGTTACCTCAACCTGCTTTACCTTGCCGGCGTTGTACACAAAAACGTATTCCTTCGACATGGTTTTGAAGCCGCCTTGCGAATCATCATCCGATGTTTGATCTTGCGGCTTACCGTTAGCCGGTTTTTTATCGTCGCGGGTGGTCACTGCCTGGATCGGTACCGACAAGGCTTTAACATGATTGGTGTTGATATCGACCGTCGCAGTGAGTCCCGGCCTGAACGGCGACGGATTGGCCGCGTTCTTCTTCAGCAGACTTGCATACGATTTGGGATCGATCCTCACTTTTACGGTAAAATTGGTCACCTGGTCGGCCGAGTTCCCAACCACGTTAGCAGCGCTCCCTATTTCGATCACTGTACCGGTAAATACTTTGCCGAGGAAAGCATCTACCTGTATTTTAGCCGAATCTCCCAGCCGGATACGGTTAATATCGTTCTCGTTCACATCAACATTCACATCCAGTTGGTTCAGGTCCGAAAGGGTCATGATCTGTGTGCCGGCAAACTGCTGGGTACCCAGTACGCGCTCGCCTTTTTCGACCGATAATTTAGAGATCACGGCATCCAAAGGCGCATAGATGGTCGTCCTGACCAGGTTATCACTGGCTTCCTTTACCGAAGCCTGTGCCTGTGCCAGGTTGTAAGTGGATGCGATCACGTTTTGCTTGGCAGCGTCGAGCCCGGCTTTGGCGCCTTCGTAGCTGGCTTTGGCTGCTTCAAATTCAGCCGCGGTCAGCACTTTTTTCCCATACAGTATTTTGTCACGGTTGTATATCGATGCCTGATTATCGTAGGTAGCCTGGTACTGTTTCAGCATCTCTTTCGAATTGCCCAGTGAGGCTTTTTGCGTATTGTAGGATGCAACGGCACGGTCAAGCTCCGATCTCAAAATATCAGGTCTGATCTTGCAGAGCAGGTCGCCTTTTTTTACCACATCGCCTTCCTTTACCGGCAATTCGACCACTTCGCCCGATACCTCGGGGCTTATCTGTACCTCCGTATGCGCCTTGATCTTTCCGCTTGCCGACACCGTTTCGGTGATGTCCCTTACGGCGGCCTTTTCGGTGGCCACCTGTGTTTTCTGTGGTTTACCAATAATGCCCGTGACCTTGCCCAGTATGAGCAGTACGATAAGCGCCCCGAGCGTGATCAGTATATATTTGGTAGTCTTTCCCATTGTATTTAAATGCTAATTTTTAGTAACTGATTTTTATGTCCATAGACCATGGTCGATAGTCCATAGTTATTCTTTGTTTCACCATGGACTATGGTCCATCGACTATCGTCTAAGCTAAATTTCATTGTTATAACGTAATTTGGTTCCCCAAATAATAATCGATCACCTTGCTCCTGAATATCACTTCATATTTCGCCTCTATCATATCGTTCTCCGATTTTTCATAATTGGTGAGCGCAGTATTGTAATCGAGCGAGTTGACCAGTCCCACATCAAAGCGCTGCTGTATCACATCGAATGCGTCCTTATCGGCCTGGTAAGTTTGCTGCGCCGATGCATACCTTCTTACCGATGCATTCAGATCGAGCACCGCCTGGATGATCGTTTTGCTGAGTGTATTTTTGGCCAGTTGCGTAGCAACTTCGGCGTTTTCATAGTTCAGTTTGGCCTTTCTTACAGAAGTGCGCGCCTGGAACCGGGTAAATATCGGTATCTGTATGCTGACACCTACTGACTGGTTAAAGTTGTTGCCGATCTGGTTGAAAAACGAATATGAAGATGAATAAACCGGCGCCGTGAACTGGCCCACGACCGGTGTATTGGTCCCCTGGACCACACCGATCTGCTGTTCTACATTGGTTACGCCGATCAGGTTTTGCGAGATGCTGGAATAGTTGGAACCGATACCGCCGAATAAAGATACCGTCGGGAAATAGCTGCTCCTGGCCACTTTAACGGCCTGCGCATAGCCTTGCTCCTGCACCTCGGCCAGCTTAACATCCGGGTTTACATTCAGCGCTGTTTTGATCACATCGCCGGCGTCATAAGCCGTCCTGATGTCGTTCAGTTTGCTGATATCGGGCTTCTCGATCTTAATGTCCGTATTCGGGTCCATTTCCATGTATTGCTTCAATACCAGTATCGACAGATCGAGCTGGTTTTGCGCGGTCGTCAGGTTTAGTTCGGCAGTCGAAACACCGGCCTTAGCCTGCGACAGATCGGCCAGCGATTGGCTGCCGGCATCGAAATTGGCCTGCGTCCGCGTCAGGGTTATTTTGGCCAGGTCAACCTGCTGTTGCGCGGCGGTCACCAGGTCCTGGTTGGTCAGTATCTGCAGGTAATCGGTCACTACATTCAGCAACAAATCGTTTTTGATCTTTTCGGTGCTCGTTTTGTCTACGTCGAGCAGCAGTTTGTTCTCCAGTATCTGGTTGCGCAACTGCCCGCCCTGGAAAAGCGTGAGCGATACCGCGGCCTGCCCGTTTACATACAAGAACGACTGGCTGGTATACGAATACGTAGTCAGGTTGGGGCTGCGGCCGAAATTGTAAGATGCCTGCGGGTTGACCGTCAGCGAGGGCAGCATATTGTTCTTAGCCTGCTTGTAATCCTCGGTGGCGAGCTGCTCGGTGTATTTAGCCTGCTTGATGTTCAGGTTATTGGCAAGCGCGAGCTCAACGGCCTTCTGAAGCGAGATCACCTGCTGGGCGGAAGCATTAACAATACTACCTGTAACTAAGATCAGTGCGACGAGCACCCGTTTTCTTACTGCTTTAAAATTCATATTCATTGCCTGTGGCAAGGTGTTTAATTATTGAATGATTGGAATTATTGAGTACATGAATAAGTTTCGCCTGTCCTGTCAGCAATTCAATAAT
>DASZWG010000379.1:0-4674 GCA_035546675.1 Mucilaginibacter sp.
CGGAGAGAGGCCGGGTTTAAGCGCGGCTGACAGTATGGGCGCTTACCTGACCTATAATCCCAAGCCGGGTTTGACCGATGAATCGCGCAATTGTATTTCCAATATCCGGCCGCACGGACTGAGTTCAAAGCAGGCTGCAAAAAAGATCATTTACCTGGTTCAGGAAGCTTTTAGACGAAAATTATCAGGTGTGGCTTTAAAAGATAATGCGGGACTAATTGATGGTTAATCCCGCATTGTTATCAGTCATTTGGCGTTTGATTACCGCATTGCCATCACGTTGGTACGCGGGAAACGCGCATCGTGCTGTTTGATGTAGCCGTAAAACTCTAAGGCGTTATTGCCCTTGCGCATTACCCTGACTGTAGCATAACCTTGTTTGTCGATACGCATATCGATCTTACGGATATCGCTGTGACCGGAAGCCCTGCTCATCTTCGGCATGATCGTAACATGATAACCGCCATTTCGGGTCGGGTTCATATTGTAGTTAAAGTTGGTGCAGGTAATACCGGCGCTGCGTGCCCTTACCGGCGCCATTGGCGTTTTACCTGCATCAGGCAGGTATGCGATTAGGGTATCTTTTGAAATATCAAGGTCATCGCCCATTTTCACCGACTGATCTCCTCCTTTTTTTAGCCATTTACTGGCTTCGAAGGTATATCTTCCGCTGTTAACCAGGTTTTTTACCTGCGCGTCTTTTGTCGCTTTGTCGGCCCGTGATTGTGCCATTGCCGTATTTGCCCCCCAGAGGACGAGAACAAATGCCAAAAATTTACTTAAGATTTTCATGGTAGTAAGAATTAAAATGTATTGTATACAGGTTAACTCAAAGTCTGTACCATGCAAAAAATTGCTTGTTTTTGTGTAAATCAAAGACCGGGATGTATCCTTTGGGGTACAATTTTGCTTTAATCGTTCCCTTTGGGGGACGCAGGCTTATTCCTCGATCCGGCCGTCGTAAGTAATAAAATCGCGGTTTGTGCTTGATACGGATAAGGATGCATAACCGTCGGGAGAAATATTAAGCTGCAGATAATCCATATTTTTCACGTCTTTCGGGACGATCCTGATCTCCCAGCCGCCCTTTTTTCTGGCTGTGACCTTATACTCGAATTTCACTGAAGTAAACTTCACGCCATAATCGGTCGGGTTATAAGGCGCGTCAAAATAAACTTCCCCGAAATAGGGTAAATATGCGATGACACTATCGGGTCGCACATTAAGATCATAATAGGTTTCGGTAAGCTGGTGCTGGCCGCCGCGCTGCGGAAGCACAAAATCAGCGGTAAAAGTGTAGTGTTTTGATTCGATCTTCTTTTTTATGGCCGCCACTTTGGCTGCTTTTTTATCCTTTTTCGAAACCTGTGCACGGACATTGCTCATCCCGGCGCTAACTATTAGCAGCAGGATGCAAATACTTCTTAAAGCTTTCATGGTATATCTAAGATGAATAACGACAGGATATTCCATAAAATTACTCAAAGTTTATTCCATAAAAAAAGCGGTGAGGTCAGAGCCTCATCGCTTTTTCATTTTTGCGGATCTGTTTTATCAGATCAGGTTTACACTTCGGTTAACAAACTCGGTCAGTTCGGCGCCGGTCAGTAAACCCTGCGACAGCAGGGCCAGGTCGAATGCCTGTTTTGCTAATTGCGATTGAGCGTCTTCACCCTCCTGCTCCAGTATCTTGCTGATGAGCTTATGATTCGCATTGATCACTACTTTATAGTTATCGGGCATATTGCCGTAAAAGCCCATGCCACCGCCCATGGCTGCCATTTCCTTCATGCGGCGCATAAATTCGTCCATGGTTACTGTCACCGGCATGTCGTCCGGGTTCAGGCTTTCGAGTTCAACTTTGTAAGCAGGTTTATCGATCGCTTTTTCGAAGATACCTTTCACCTTAGCCGATTGGTCTTCAGTTAGCACATGCTCAGGTGCATCTTCCTTTTTGATGAGCTTATCTGCCACATCCGAGTCGACCCGTTTGAGCGAGGTCTTCTCCAGCTTCTGCTCCAGCGAACTGATAAAATGGTTGTCGATCGGCGAATTCATTAGCAATACATCATAGCCTTTTTTGTTGGCCGATTGTATAAAAGCATGCTGCTTTTCCGGGTCGGTGGTGTACAGGTAAACTATGTGTTCGTCCTTATCCGTTTGTACGGGGGCAACCTTATCCTTGTATTCCTGCAGTGTGAAATTTTGCTTTTCAGTATTGGTTAGCAGCGCGAAATCCTTGGCTTTATCATAAAATTTATCGTCGCTGATCATACCGTATTTTACAAAAACGCCGATATCGGGCCATTTTTCTTCGAACGATTTACGGTCAGCTTTGAATAGTTCTGACAGCTTGTCGGCTACCTTTTTGGTAATGTAGGTATTGATCTTTTTAACATTGCTGTCGGCCTGTAAAAAGCTCCTCGAAACATTCAGCGGGATATCCGGCGAATCGATCACACCGTGCAGCAGCATCAGGAACTCGGGTACGATATCCTTCACCTCATCGGTAATGAACACTTGGCGCGAGAACAGTTTGATCTTGTTCCGCTGAAAATCGAATTCGTTTTTGATCTTCGGGAAATAGAGCACGCCGGTCAGGTTGAAGGGATAATCCACGTTCAAGTGTATCCAGAACAAAGGCTCTTCGGTGAAGGGATAAAGCTGTCTGTAGAACTCCAGGTAATCCTCATCCTTCAGGTCGTTCGGCGACTTGGTCCAGATCGGGTTGGTGTCGTTGATCACGTTGGGCACTTCCACCGATTTGTATTTTGGTTTGCCTTCTTCATCCTCACCGTCAGGCTCTTCTTCGGTTTTTGTGCCGAAAATGATCGGCACAGGTAAAAAGCGGCAATATTTATCCAATATTTCCTGCAAGCGATGTTTACTAAGAAACTCCTCATTATCCTTATTAACATGCAGGGTTATTTCGGTGCCGCGCTCGGTCAGGCTGCCTTCGCTCAGCTCGAATTCGGTGCTGCCATCGCAAGTCCAGTGCGCGGGTTCAGCGCCTTCCTGGTACGAGAGGCTTTCAATTTCGACTTTATCGGCCACCATAAAGGCCGAATAAAAGCCAAGGCCGAACCGTCCGATGATCTCGTTGGCGTCTTTGGCTTCCTTGAATTTCTCCATGAACTCCTCAGCGCCCGAAAAGGCGATCTGGTTGATGTATTTTTTGATCTCATCGGCTGTCATGCCGATGCCGTTGTCGGATATGGTAATGGTCTTTTTCTTTTCATCAAAGGCCACCTCAACGCGCAGGTCGCCGATATCGCCTTTTACCTCGCCGAGCGAGCTCAGGCGTTTCAGTTTCTGGGTAGCATCCACCGCGTTGGATACCAATTCACGGAGGAATATCTCATGATCGGAGTATAGAAATTTCTTGATGATCGGGAAAATGTTCTCGGTATGTATCGAGATCGTTCCTTTTTCTTGCATATTTATCTTGTTTTAGGATGGTTAAATTTTACAATGCTTTCACATCAATGCCTGTTCCAAATGAAGGGAAATTGTCAAATTGTCAGGGATTGTTTGCGTAAGGTGTACAGGTTGTATTAGTTGTAAGAGTTGAAGTGGTTGATTTAACTTTACGTGATGGCAGGATATTTTAATCGCAACCGCATTCTATTCGCCCGCATAGCGCTGGCGCTGATGCCCGTTATCCTGGTCAGGACTTTGGCTGCCGCACTCTATAAACTGAATGCCAATCCTGATCCGTCAGGCACTGGTATGCACATGTATCTTGTAGGCTGCTTAGTGGCTTCGGCTGCAATTTTAGTTATGCTCTTATTGTATTTTCGGCAGCGGTTTACCTGGGTTACGGTATTAGCCGGTATAACGATCATCGCGCTGATCGGTATCAAAGTATATTATATGGGCTGGCGGCCCTGAATAATTATCCGTCAGTTGTTTGTTATGGATTCTCAACCGATGTATCCTGTGCCAGGCGGGCATCATCCGGGGTTCTCGCCAGGTCTGCATCAAGCGCATACAAGGCGTCCTGACCGGCATTTTTACCACCTGCAACCTTGATCTTTGCAAGCAGATCCAAGGCCAGGGTTTCTTCTTCGGTTTGTTCTTTTACAAACCATTGCATAAAGTTCCAGGTGGCCCAGTCCTTTTCTTCCATGCTCATGCTCACCAGTTCATAAATATTGCCGGTATTTTCCACTTCCGATTTGAATACCTTTTCAAAACAATCGCTAACACTGTTCGGGTTAGGGCCAGGATCGGGGATGGCGCTTACTACCACTTTGCCGCCGCGTTTCAGAATGTATTCCATGAATTTCATCATGTGGTTACGCTCTTCGTTGGCATGCCTGAAAAGAAAGTTTGCGATCCCTTCATAGCCTTCGCTGTCGGCCCATGCGCCATAGGCTAAATAAATCTGTGCGTTGTGGGCCTCATTCGTCATTTGCTGATTCAGGGCCTTTGTGATCTTTTGTGATAACCTGTTCGTGTCCATAACCTGCTTAACTGAATTTGCCCGGAATAGTTTTTATAAATTCTGAATGCCTGAAGTAAGTTGGCCGCTTAGCCCAAAAACTTTATTATTTTTATAAGCGATTACCCCGGACATGAGACTTAAACCGATAAGATATTTTACCGCTTTTGTGCTGCCGCTTTTGCTGTATTCGTGCGCAGCCGTAAAACCTCCTCCCGCGCCAACCGCTG
>DASZWG010000380.1:0-1508 GCA_035546675.1 Mucilaginibacter sp.
CATGATAAAATCTGTTTGGCATAGCTATGCCAATGTTGATGCCCATTTAACAAATAATTGATTATCAATAAAATAGAATTTTATCAATCTACGAAAGTGTTCGGAAACGAACAGTCGGTGAATGAAAGCGGACGGTAATAAATGCAGGATTTGGTAAGGTTTAAAAATGCCAAAGGGGTTGCAAATCCGATTCGCAGCCCCTCTGAACTTGTTTTTCAGGCAGAATGTTTCTTTATACCGACATCATCTGGTCAACCAGCGGACTCAGATCAGCGAGATTGCCATTGATCTTGGACAGGAATGAACCCAGGCTAAATTCCTTATTCTGGTTATTCTTCGATTGCCTGATCAGCTCCTGCATCACAGGCGGCATCAAGGCATTGGCAGTTTTCAGGGCAGATGCAGGGTCCATACCGTAAAATTTGTTCAATTTTCCGGCAAAACGGTTAACCACGCTGGTCACCAGCGGATTCTGATAGATCTCGGGATATTGGAAGTATTTTAGCAGGTCCTTCAAACGCCCTGTTTCCATTTGTCCTTTCAGCACTTCGATGATCGAACTCGACGCCTCGTTGAGGATCGCTTCACGGTCCTTTTCAGGGATCTCAGGGTTATCGATAACGGCTTTCCCGGCGTTATTCTTAACAAGCAAAAACAATTTCTCGAACATATGAATACCTTTTAAAGTGTATTAACAAATTGATGATAAAAAACTAATTTTTTTATCACCGAGACAAAGATAAAGACTAAATACTTTTAAATTCAAACGAATTGTCAGAATATTTTAATAATTTATTAATTTTTATCGTGTAAAACAAACACTAAGCATGGTGTGTTATCATAACACTGTGAAAAGGTGTAATTTTTACACCCCGAAAGGTGTGTTTTTGTCACACTAAATACAGTTATTTCACATTTAACACACACCTTAATATTTAATCTTAGTTTTGTAGAAAACCATGCAATTATGCTGCCAAACATTGATTTTACGACCACTGAGGCTTATAAATATTTAGCCGACCACTTTATCGACATCAGCGAGAAGAAATTAAAGGATCTATTCCATTCTGATGATCAGCGCTTTAGCAAGTTTAATTTAACCTTCAACGATATATTGTTCGATTACTCAAAAAATCGTATCGACGATGAGACCGTTGCCTTATTGATACAGCTTGCCAGGGAATGTAGGGTAAAAGAGGCGGCAGAAGCCATGTTCGGCGGTGAGCGGATCAATGCGACCGAGAACCGGCCCGTACTGCATATCGCGCTGCGCAACCGGAGCAATAGACCCATTTATGTAGACGGCAAGGATGTGATGGAAGATGTGAACCGGGTGCTGCAGCAAATGAAAACTTTCAGCGAAGCCATCATATCGGGAGACTGGAAAGGTTTTACCGGGAAACCGATCACCGATGTAGTGAATATCGGCATCGGCGGCTCCGACCTCGGGCCGGTAATGGTGACCGAGGCATTGCGTCCTTATAAGAATCATCTCCAAATGCATTTCG
>DASZWG010000381.1:0-3419 GCA_035546675.1 Mucilaginibacter sp.
TAAGGAAAAAGATCGTTTATGGCGAGAGCATAGCCCAGGTAAACACCTATATCACCACAGGAACAGTTGATGCAGGCTTTACCACGCAGGCCCTGGTTAAGGATGCGGAAGGCAAAACCAAACTGTACTGGAGAGCGATAGACCCAAAAAGTTATGAGCCGATCAAACAGGGGATGATCATCGTCAAAGCCACAAAGCAGCCTGGAAATGCGGAGAAATTTTACCGGTACATGTTAAGCAGCGCAGCAAAAAAGATACTGAAAGCATACGGATACAGGATATGAGTCAATAGTCAATGATTAAAATGGGCGGCAGACGCCATTAGCTCTCTTTTTGCCTTTTGAATTTTTACTTTTGACTTAATGGACCTCAGCCCGATATGGCTCACTTTAAAACTCGCGGGTATTACCACCGTAATATTGCTGCTGGCCGGATTGCCGCTGGCCTATTGGCTGTCGAAAGGCCGTTCTATTATCAAAACCATTATCGAGGCGCTGATCACCATGCCGCTGGTGCTGCCTCCGTCGGTGCTGGGGTTTTATTTGCTGTTAGCGTTCAGCCCGCAGCATGGCCCCGGCAAGTGGCTGCACGATACTTTTGACCTGCAATTCGTTTTTTCGTTTCCCGGACTGGTGTTGGCATCCGTCATTTATAGCATGCCGTTCATGATAACTCCCATCAAATCGGCATTGCAGCAATTACCGGTCTCGCTGGCCCAGGCATCGTACACGCTTGGTAAAAACGAAAGGCAGACTTTTATCCGCGTGCTGCTGCCTAATATCCGGGCCTCGGTATTGACGGCAGCCATACTGACCTTCGCCCATACGCTGGGCGAGTTCGGCGTGGTGCTGATGATCGGGGGAAATATTCCGGGCGTAACCCGTGTGGCATCTATAGCTGTTTATGATTCGGTCGAGAATATGGATTACAGTTCGGCCAACCTGTACTCGCTGGTGCTCATCTGCATCACATTCGTCACTGTGGTATCCGTTTTTATCTTCAATAAGTACAAAGCCAAAAGTCCGCTGGAATGATCAGGATAGACATCGAAAAAAAACTGAAAGCTTATGGCGGGCGGCAGGTGCTTAAAATCGCTGCCGAATTCCCGGCCGGCAGCATTACCAAAATATACGGGCCTTCGGGCGCGGGCAAAACCACTTTTCTGAAGATCATTGCCGGTCTCGTCACACCTGAAAAAGGCAAAATAACGGTAAACGATATGACCTGGCTCGATACAAATGCCGGCATTTCGTTATCGACGCAAAAAAGAAAAACCGGCTTTGTGTTTCAGAACTATGCACTTTTTCCGAATATGAATGCCCGGCAACACCTGGAATACGGTACGACTGACAAAGCCTGGACACAACAACTGCTTGCCCTTGGCAAACTCGAAACATTGAGCGGTCACAAGCCGGAACACCTTTCGGGCGGGCAGCAGCAAAGGCTGGCGATATTGCGGGCATTATCGATCAAACCCGGATTACTATTGATGGACGAGCCTTTTTCTGCGCTTGACCAGGAAATGAGATCAGAACTGATCCGGGAACTGCAAAAGCTGTGGAAGGAAACGGGCATGACGGTGCTCATCGTAACCCATAATCCGCACGAACTGGATGAGATAGCCGACCAGGAATTATTTATTGAGGGCCGATAACCTGGATACCATTACTGGCCTGTTGCTTCGCTGACAACGATCTTATCGAGGTTGTGCAGATATCGCCTGCCGGTCTTCTGGTCGAGCATCGATACCATTTGCAGGCTTTCGGGAAGATCGCCGATCTTTCTGCCATTCTTTTCCAGCACGATGTAAACTTTATCGCCTACCGGCGTATTAAACAGTTCATTCCACGAGTAAACCACCTTGTAGCCATCGGTGGCAATGCAGGTATAATAAAACTGGCTGTAAAAATGCGGGCCCGATGCATCGGGCTGATAGTGATTCAGGATATCTTTAAGCAATACGCCTTTCAAATCCTTATCTCCATGCTTAAAATTGCCGAGATGATCGGTCACCCTGATATCGCCGATCGCTACCAAAGGGTAGCTGTTCAGCGAATCCATCGTAATAACTGCTTCTTTCTTCACCTTACCGCTTATCGTAAATTGATGCGTGGGTTGGTATGACATTTTTTCCTGAGCAAGCGCGGCACCGCAGGTTAGCAAAAGCAGCAGGCAAATGTATTTTCTCATGGCAGGTAATTTGAGCCTAAAGATACGGGTTTGAAATAACAAAGGGGCTTGCGCCCCTCTGCCGGATTAAAAAACAACTCACATTTTAGTTGTATCCTTGCCCATCTTACCCTTCTTCATCTTCCCCATTTTCTTGTGCTCCATTTTACTCATTTTGCCCATTTTATGGCTCATCTTACTCATTTTAGTAGTATCGCTTTGCGGAACATGGCCGGTAGAAGCAAATGCGCTTACAGTAAATACGGATGCGATAATGGCGGTAACAGCCGCCTTTGAAAAAATTGATCTCATAGTGTTGTCGTTTTATTTTACCCCTTAGTCGGGGTGTCGCGACAGACCTTACAAGGATTTTCAATTTTTATTCAGTTCTTCTTCTATCCTGTCCTGCAGATCTTTTTTGAAATTTTCATCCAGCTTTACCTCCGCTTTCGAAACATCACTAAATAACTGGCGGATCATGGCATTGATCCGTGTAGTTTGCTTTTGGTACAGCCTGCACACGCCACAGCCAAACAGGTGTATTTTCAAAAAGATATGTTCGCGCAGGGTAAGCCGCCCGATCAGTTTTTTCTCGATCAGGTATGTGGCCTGTTTACAGTTGTGGGTGATTTTTTTCAGCGCTTCCATATCATATCCAGTTTTTTTGCAGGCAGGCCCGCAGGTTCAGCTTGGCCCGGTGAATGATGACCCAGAAATTTGATGAGGTGATATTCAGTTCGGAGCAAATCGTATCTGTGGCTTCTTCATCAATGTGTTTCATGGTAAATACCGACAGCCACAATGCCGGCAGCTTTTTCATGCACAGCATCAGTATATGGCTAAACTCCTTATGAACAACAGGATCGTAATCCTCTATCCCGAACGGCGTGGGCGCACGTTCTGCCGTCCAGTGCCCGTATTGGGGATCGAAGAAATCCGCCTGTTCTTCCTCTGCGTGGCGAATGTCGGTCTGCTGCAATCCCGACGACTTTTTCCGGTATACATCAACGATCTTATTCCTCAAAATAGCGGTCAGCCAGGTGCGTTCGGTACTTCTTCCTTCAAAGGTTTTCACTTTTTCCAAAGCCGCCAGGAAGGTTTCCTGCACCAGGTCGCGCGCCTGTTCATCATCGTTTATCCTCGTATGTGCGTAGGCATACAGGTAATCGGCATGTGCTTCGACCCATTGGTGAGGGTCGATATGTTGTGTCTTAACAGTCATTCAATAAAATAGGCAAGTCGTCCCTTTT
>DASZWG010000382.1:0-3150 GCA_035546675.1 Mucilaginibacter sp.
GATAATTCAATGTGACTTTTTTGCTTCAGAAGTATCCCTTAGCCGGAATGCCGGCTGTGCTTCGTCACGCAATAACTGTGTGATCTTTAGTTTTCGTTCCCCAATACTTTTATTCAGCTCATTATAAATAAAATCATCATCAAATCCGGCTGATGCAGCATCAATCCGGGTATTGGCATAATAGATGGTATCGATATGGGCCCAGTAGATAGCCCCGAGGCACATTGGACAGGGTTCACAACTGGTATAAATACAGCAACCCTGTAAGTCATACGTTCCGAGTTTTTGGCAGGCAAGTCTTATTGCCGAGATCTCGGCATGTGCAGTGGGATCATTTTGCTGCACCACCATGTTGGCGCTCGCTGCCACAACTACCCCTCCGCTGACGATCACTGCGCCGAAAGGTCCTCCCGATCCCGCCCTGGCGTTCTCTTCGGATAAGGCGATGGCCATACGCATAAACTTCTCGTGCTCCTCTGTTCCCATATATACAAAATTAAAAACCCCGGATAATAAACCGGGGCTGTAAATATTATATTTTGCTGTAAATATTATATTTTAATGGGTAGGCTTACTTTTTCTCTTTAGCGTAAGCATCATTTAGTTTTTTAACAAAATCATCAGTTACATTGAGAGATGTATCGCCATAGAGCAGGTTTGTGCTTCCCGACTGGAAAGATAATATCATTTTATACCCATTATCTTTTGCGTACTGCTTGGTAAAAGCATAGACCTTATCATAAAGCTTCTTAGTTTCGTCCGCGGTTTCATTTTGAAACTGAGCCCCGGCATTTTGCTGGTATTGCTGAAACTCCTGGCTTTCGCGCTGCAGACGCTCTTCCGTTGCCGAACGTTCGTTGGCGCTCATTGTATTTGCGTTCTTCTGATAATCAGCTACTTCACGCTGAAGGGCCTGCTGCCTCGATCCGACATCGTTTTGTGCCGATGTGCCTTTATCCTGCAAACGTTTCCGCATATCCTTTGCGTAATCATATTTAGCCAGCAAAGTATCCTGGTTGATGAAGACGATCTTGGCGGCCGCCACAGGAGTTTCAGGAGAAGATGTGCCTGCGGTTTTGTTCTGATTGCATGCAGCTATTGTGCCAGCGATCAGTAATAACGAAGTGAGTTTTATAATGGGAACAGTTCTTTTTTTCATCTCGTAAAATTAAAAATTTTGACAAAGATAAACTTTCAGTACAAGTATCCTAATGTTTTGAAAAGCTTGTGCACATTGCGTCATTTTTATCCACAAATGCCTTAAAATGCCCGCCAAAATGCGTAATTTTGTATGTTAAACCGGAAAGAAAAGGTTTATTGGTATACAAAAAATATGAGCGAAGAAAATAAAGACAAATCCAACTATTCAGCAGATAATATACAGGTTTTAGAAGGTTTGGAAGCGGTGCGAAAACGCCCTTCCATGTACATCGGCGATACTGGCACAAAGGGTCTGCATCATTTAGTGTACGAAGTTGTTGATAACTCGATAGACGAAGCCCTCGCCGGTTACTGCGATACCATTAATGTTATTATTCATAAGGGAAATTCGGTAACAGTTGAGGATAATGGCAGGGGTATTCCTACGGGCATCAATACAAAAGAACAAAAGTCGGCGCTCGAGATCGTAATGACCGTGCTTCACGCAGGCGGTAAATTCGATAAAGATACTTATAAAGTTTCGGGCGGTTTACATGGTGTGGGCGTATCCTGCGTTAATGCGCTCTCGACCCACATGACCACCATAGTCCATCGTGAAGGTAAAATATTTACACAGGAGTATGAGCGTGGTAAACCGATGTTCGATGTTAAAGCCATTGGAGTATCGAACCGTACAGGTACGATCCAGACTTTTGAACCTGACCCCGAGATATTTACGCAAACAATTGAATACAAATATGATACACTTGCAACCCGCCTGCGAGAGCTTGCATTCCTGAATAAAGGTATCAAGCTGACCCTGACGGATGAACGTAACCCTGACGAAAGCGGTCAGTTCAAATCGGAAGAATTTTTCTCAGAAGGTGGCCTGCGGGAGTTTGTGAAATATCTTGATGGCACACGCGCGCCGCTGATACCGGAGCCTATCTATGTAGAAGGCACCAAACAAGGCATACCTGTTGAGTTAGCACTGCAATATAATGATACCTATAGCGAGAATGTATTCTCTTATGTCAATAATATCAATACGATAGAAGGCGGTACGCATGTGGCAGGTTTCAGAATGGGATTAACGCGGACGTTAAAAGGATATGCCGAAAAGGAAGGATTGCTGAAGAATGTTAAGGTTGATATAACCGGGGATGATTTCAGGGAAGGTTTGACCGCTGTGATATCGGTTAAGGTTGCCGAGCCGCAGTTTGAAGGGCAAACCAAAACTAAGCTGGGTAACAGTGAAGTAAGCGGCGCCGTAAATGTGGCCGTTGGTGAGATACTTTCCAATTATCTGGAAGAAAACCCGAAGGAAGCAAGAATGATCGTCAATAAGGTGATACTTGCTGCTACGGCACGAGCTGCCGCACGAAAAGCACGCGAAATGGTGCAGCGTAAAAATGTGATGGGAGGTGCCGGTTTGCCCGGTAAACTGGCCGATTGCGCCAACAGCGACCCTTCACTTTGCGAGATATTCCTGGTGGAAGGTGACTCGGCCGGTGGCACGGCCAAACAAGGGCGTAACCGTGAATACCAGGCTATTTTACCGCTGCGGGGTAAAATTCTGAACGTGGAGAAGGCCATGGAGCATAAGATATACGAAAACGAGGAAATAAAGAATATGTTCACCGCTCTTGGTGTAAGTATCGGAACAGCCGACGATGACAAGGCGCTCAATATCACTAAGCTGCGCTACCACAAGATCATTATCATGACCGATGCCGACGTGGACGGTTCGCACATTACAACGCTGATCCTGACCTTCTTTTTCCGTTATATGAAGGAACTGGTGGAATTTGGTTACGTTTATATTGCCACTCCGCCGCTTTATTTGGTTAAAAAAGGCAAAGACCAGGAATACTGCTGGAACGATGCTCAGCGCGACGCTGCTATCCAGCGGTTGAAAGGCGCCGGCAAAGAGGAAAGCGTACATACGCAGCGATACAAAGGTTTGGGCGAAATGAACGCTGAGCAGTTGTGGGAAACTACCATGAATCC
>DASZWG010000383.1:0-6280 GCA_035546675.1 Mucilaginibacter sp.
CATCCTGGTGACCGGCAAAAGTCAGAACGCGCTGGCTAAATTCAGGAACGAGAACATCGGTTTCGTTTTCCAGTTCCACTTCCTGCTGCCCGAATTTACCGCGCTCGAAAACGTCATGCTGCCCGCTATGAAACTCGGTGCATTCAAACGGGAAGAGATCGAAGAAAATGCGCTACTGATACTCAAACAACTGCAAATGGACAGTTTTGCGCATAAGTTATCAGGCAAACTGTCGGGCGGGCAGCAGCAACGCATAGCCATAGCCCGCGCGCTTATCAACAACCCGTCGATCATTATGGCCGATGAGCCTACAGGAAACTTAGACAGTGTCAATACCGGACTCGTTTTTGATATTTTTCACGACCTTTCGCACAAGGAGGGCATCACCATCCTTACCGTAACCCATGACCTGGATTTTGCCAAAGGCGCTGACCGGGTTATAGAAATGGCGGACGGGCAGATTAATTACTGAATTGACCTAAACTAATCTATTCCAGGCAAACAACAGTTAAATAATTAAAAAGGCATTCTTGCCAGCGGAGCTACGCCCTGCCCTGTAAAATCTCCTGCAAGGTATTTATAATACCCGGCGATAGCGATCATAGCGGCATTATCGGTGCAGTACTCAAATTTGGGGATGAAGGTGTTCCATCCCATTTCTTCACCGAGGTCTTTCAGTCCCTGCCGCAAACCGGTGTTTGCAGATACACCGCCCGCAAGGGCTACATCCGTGATCCCGTATTGCAAAGCAGCCTTTTTCAGCTTATTCAACAAAATGGTTGTAATTCTTTTCTCAACCGAAGCGCAAATATCGTTAATGTTCTCTGCAATGAAATCCGGGTTGGCAGCGACATTATCCCGGATAAAATATAATATCGCCGTCTTAAGTCCACTAAAACTGAAATCGAGCCCGGGTATCTGCGGTTCGGGGAATTGATAAGCATGCGGGTTACCGAGCCGCGCATTACGGTCTATCACCGGTCCGCCGGGATAAGGCAAGCCAAGTATTTTGCTGGTTTTGTCCAGGGCCTCGCCTGCCGCATCGTCTGTAGTCTGGCCTACCACTTCCATATCAAAATAATCCTTGACCAATACGATCTGCGTGTGACCGCCTGAAACTGTAAGACAAAGGAAAGGAAATGCCGGTTTGGAATCATCGATAAAATGCGCCAGCACGTGTGCCTGCATGTGGTTCACTTCAATAAGCGGGATACCTTTAGCAAGTGCAAATGCTTTGGCAAACGATACGCCTACAAGTAATGAACCCAGCAGGCCCGGCCCGCGTGTAAAAGCAACAGCGTCAATATCATTTTTGCTTATTTTTGCGTTGAATAGAGACTGCTGCACTGCCGGGACGATATTTTGCTGATGTACGCGGGACGCCAGTTCGGGCACAACCCCGCCATAAGCTTCATGAATTTTCTGGTTGGCGATGATGTTGCTCAAAATAGCGCCATCGGCGCATATAGAAGCCGATGTTTCGTCGCAGGATGATTCGATTCCGAGTATTACAGGCACTTAGCTGGATTTTAAAACCGAAAGCCCGGGTTTAATAAACCTTAGCCATCGGGAACAGTCGAAAAATAGTTAATATGTTAAAAAAGTAAAACAGTTTATCTGTTTACGAATTTTACCTTTGAAAATCAATTTTACGGGGACAAAGTTATTAAAAAAGTACTCAAAATAGCGTTGGGGATTGTGCTGGTGATATTGCTGATGCTGAGCATTGTTATGCTGCTGTTTCAGTATAAACCCGTACAAACCTGGGCGGCCAAAAAGGCTGCAGGCTATTTGTCCGAAAAATTGAATACCAAGGTCAGTATCAGCAGTTTATACGTCAAACCCTTTACCTCCGTAGTTCTTGACAGCCTTTATGTACTCGACCGGTCGAAAGACACGCTGATCAGCACACCGAAACTGGAGGTCAGCATCAGCGGCTTCTCTCTTTTCAGCAGCTTTAAAAAGAAAAAACTCGACCTTAGCCGCGTCGAACTGGATAACGGTTCTTTCTACCTGAAAGACCAGAAGGACGGTAAAAGCAATATAGATTTTATACTGGATTATTTCAGTTCGCCTGATACCACAAAAAAACCGCAGACAGCTGGTAAACCCTGGACAATACAATTTGAAAAAGTGGTGATCGATAATTTCCGCTTCAGGTACAAAAACCAAAAGGTGGATACCGTGATGCGGCAGGTAAATTTTGACGATGTGGATGCCCGTAATTTCAGCGCGGTAATTGCCAATATGGACATTACGCATCACCTGTTCAAAGGAGATGTAAGCAAGCTCACTCTGAAGGAATGGAAAAGCGGCTTTTACCTTAAGAACCTGAGCGGCAATATTACGGTAGATACCAACCAGATACTGGTGCAGAATATGCATATCCAAACCAATCATTCGGACCTGAAAAACTACCTGAGGATGAAATTCAAATCGTTTGATGATTTCAACCAGGTGTCGGAAAAGGTATTTATGGATGGCGATTTCAGAAGCTCCGAGATATCTTCGGCCGATATTTCCTACTTCACCGATGGGCTTGACAAGACCAAATTCGACCTGGGGCTGGACGGCCGTATTACCGGGTTTGTAAATAACCTGCGGGCAAAAAATCTGCTGATCACTGCAGGGCAAGCCACCTATGTTAAAGGAGACTTTAGCCTGAAAGGATTACCCGACTGGAAAAACACCTTCCTTGAGCTGGACTTTCAGCAGATCGCAACCAACAAAAGGGACCTGGATAAACTTTACAGCAACTTTAGTGGAGACCCGACTGCAAAGGTGCCTGATATTATAGCAAAATTCGGCCAGGTGAATTTTACGGGACGCTTTACCGGATTACAAAATGATTTTATTGCTTACGGAATTTTTAAAACCAAACTCGGACGTTTTGATTCAGATCTTAACCTGAAGATCCATGAAGGACAGCCTCCGCTATATAGCGGTAAAATTTCAACTTACGATTTCGATCTGGGCAACCTGATCGGTGTAAGCGATATAGGCCGGACCACGCTCTCAGCCAATGTATCAGGCAGCGGCGATAATCTAAACGATCTTGAGGACCGGCTGGATGCCAAGATCAAATACATCGCCGTTAAAGGCTATAACTATAAAAACCTTTCCGTTGACGGTTCGTTCGACAGAAAAATTGCCAAAGGCCATATCGTCATCGACGATAAAAACATCAAACTAGATGCTGCCGGAAGCCTCGACCTGAACCCCAAATTACCGGCCTACAATTTCTCTGCGACCATCAACGATGCTTACCTGCATAATTTGAAACTGCTGAATGATACCATTGATTTTAGCACACAGATAACCAGCAGCTTTTCGGGGAATACGCTGAACAATATTGAAGGCAACTTTTATCTCTCCAATATTCGTGTTATCGATCCCCGCAATGATTACCAGGTAGATTCGATATACCTTACGGCCAACGGCATAGGAGACGGGCGCGAGATAAGCTTACATTCTGATATTGCCGATGGAAGCCTGAAAGGCAATTATGACCTGCCCACCTTACCCGATTATTTCAAGACTATCGTCAAAAAGTATATTCCTTCGCTGCAAACTGAAATAACCCAGCCCAAGCCACAAAACTTCTCGTTCAACCTGAAGTTAAAGGAGCTCGACCCGTTGCTGGCATTCTTCGCCCCCAATCTTAAGATTCCAGACCAGGGTACATTTATAGGGCAGTTCAACTCGGTTGATAAGACGGCAACCCTGACCGGACTGATCAAAACCATACAGTTGGGACATACGGTTTTTCACGATTTTATTATTGACGAAAGCACCAGCGACCAGTATATGGGGCTGAACATATCGCTCAGCAAGATCAATTTTACCGACAGCCTGTTCATCAAGAATATCGACATTACTAATTTTCTTCAACGGGACAGCCTGAACTTTAACATAAAGCTGGCTGATAAGGACGCGACAAACCAGCTTGACTTGTATGGCCTGATACAGTTTGCACAGGATACTACCGCACGGTTAAAAATTCTGCCATCGGATGTGATACTTGAGCACCAGGATTGGAAGATAGATAACCAGGTTAGGGTAAGATTTCTGAATGGCAGAACACAGATATCGGGATTCGAGCTTTCCAACGGACCGCAGAAGGCGCGCGTAAATGGCTTTATATCGGCTGATCCGGCGGATGAGCTGAAAGTGCAATTTGAGAAATTTAACATGGGTACCCTGGATCAGCTCGTCAAATCGGCCGATATAAAGTTAAAGGGTACGCTTAACGGTGATGTTAGCATGAATGGCGTTTTAAAGCAACCCTCATTCTCTTCGAGCCTGGCTATAGATTCGTTTGTAATGAACAAAACCTATATCGGCGATGTGAAACTAAATGCCGCGCTCGATACCAACCGTACCCGGGCCGATATGAAAATGAATATCGTGAACCGGGGACTTGAAACGATGAACATAGCCGGCGCCTATATCCTGGGTAAGCAGGTCGACGACCGTCTTGATTTCAACATCAGGATGAACCAAACCGAAGCGGTCATATTTACACCTTTTGTGAAAGACATTGTTTCAAACCTTAAGGGCACGCTATCATGCGATCTGAAACTTTCCGGCACTTTAGCCGATCCGCAACTCAATGGTAACCTTTCCTTAAATAATACCGGGGTAACGGTAAATTACCTGAAAACCGCTTATGTCGTCAATCAAAAAATGGACGTCACCAACAGCGTGATCAATATCGACAATATGGTGATGAGGGATGAAAAAGGAGGCGAAGGGACGATAAACGGCAAGGTGGACCTGAACGATATTTCCAATCCGGACATTGAGGCCACGGTTAACGCACGGAAATTATTGGCACTGAATACGACCTTTAAGGATAATCACCTCTATTTCGGAACGGCCTATGCTACGGGCCGGTTTACTTTCAGCGGCCCGACTGACAATATGAATATTGACATCAAAGCCCGAACCGATGCCGGGACAGTTTTCAATATACCGCTAAACACTTCATCGGTTGCTGAAACCTACGATTTCATCCGGTTTATAAGCCATAAAGACACCGCACAGGTGGTGAAAAAACCACGTGCCTTTAATGGTATCACACTAAACTTTGACCTGAGCGTAGACGAAAAAACCACGGTGAAAATAACCACCGATTACGGCAAGCTGGAGGGTAATGGTGTAGCCAACAACCTAAAATTGAACATCAGCAGCCTGGGCGACTTTAATATGTATGGTGATTTCCTGATCTCGACCGGCAAGTTCGAATTCATCGCAAAAGACGTGATCAGTAAAAACTTCCAGGTAACACAGGGTGGCACCATCCGCTGGACGGGCGACCCGGAAAACGCAGAGATCAACCTGACAGCCGTATACGAAGTAAGGGCCAATTTACGTCCGCTTTACCAGGCAGCAGGACAGGCACAGCCCGACGCCCAGGTGCTGGTTCAGGCTTATCTGAAACTGACCAAATCTTTGTTACAGCCTAACATAGATTTCGATTTCAATTTCCCTACTGATCCTACGATAAAGGATGATCTTGGCACATACCTGAACGACTATAACAACCGAAGCCAGCAGGCATTGAGTATTATTATGAGGCGAAACTTTTCGTCGGGCACGGGTAACGGCGAAACGCTAACCAACCAGGCTTTGAGTACAGCAGGTGAAGCCGTGAGTGAATTCGCTTTCAACAAACTGAATGCAGTGATATCAGAATCCAATGCCATTAAGAACCTCGATCTTAACATCCGTTCATTTAATGACGCAAGCGCATCGCTGCACTTATTTAATGAGAGGTTTGTGTTAAGCGGCAGCTTGTTTAATAATACGGGCAGCACCAACCTGTTCAATAATAATACCAGCCTGTTTAACACGAATTTTAACAGCCTTTATAAGGATTTCAGTGCGCAATATCTGATTTTGAAAAACGGGAGCCTGAATGCCCGGTATTCCTACAAACTGCTGAACAGTACCACACTGAATGATATTGACCAGATCGGCGCGCAATACGTAAATGGTCTTGGTTTGGTTTACCAGCGTGATTTTGACTCCTTTTCGGAGTTCCTGAAAAATATTTTCCGCAGCAATAACCGGAAAAAGCAACCCAACCCCTTACCTGTTCCTCCGGATAAACCTATGCCGGCCCCGGGCACAACTTCGGGTAATACAAGCAACGAAAAAGCTGATGAAGCCGATCAGTGATCGAGCAAAATGGTATGGTCCATTTTGTCGCGCTTGGTCTTAAGGTAAGCCTCATTGTGCGGATTAGGTTTGATCTCGATAGGAACATTATCGACTA
>DASZWG010000384.1:0-4996 GCA_035546675.1 Mucilaginibacter sp.
AGCCGAACATACCCGGCGTCAGCGTTTGCAGGTGCGTAAAACTTTTATCCTGCAGGGTTTGAGGCGTCTCCCTGAAATTGAACCACTCAAATTCCTGCGAAAATTCAGGGTGGAAACCCATAGCCTCACATTCATCCGCTATTTTTTTGAGCAGGCTGCGCGAGCACGCGGCTATAGAGCTGCCATCGGCCTTGCTGAAATCAGCGATAAAGAAGGGTATTTTCTCCTGCCACGGTATGGTGCGGAAGGTGGAAAGATCAACCCTTGCAGGCCTGTCCGGGTAGCCTGTATGCCAGCCGGTTAGCTCAACATTATTGTAAACCGCATCGCTGCTGTCCCAGCCGAAAACCACATCGCAAAAGCCGTACCCGTCTTGCAGGCCATCCATGAATTTATCTGTGCCGATGATCTTTCCCCTCAATATACCGTCGATATCGGCAAATGCGAATTTTATTTTTGATATTTTTTTTTCCTTTAGATAGGATACGATTTGTTGTTTATCCATAATAAGTTAATACGAAATAAAGCCCGGCAAGTTAGGTATTATAACCATCAATGCTATTGATTTACCCGATTTCAATGATTATATTGTAGAACTGAAAATAAATTTAGGTATAAATTGTTTCCTTGACCCCATGAATAATTTGCTTTTTGTATACGGCTCTTTGCTCGACGAGGATAACAAATACGGCTTATATCTTCGGGCCAACAGCAAGTTCTTTTCGGCTGCTAAAGTACGAGGAAAACTATATGATATCGGCGAGTATCCCGGTGCGGTATTGTCGCCAGATGATGATGAATACGTACATGGTACAATCTTCCGCCTGAACGATCCAGTTTCCGTGTTGCCGATCATCGACCTGTATGAAGGTTTCGGCGCCGATCAGCCTAAACCCAACGAATTTATCCGCATCCAGGCATTAGCTGAAGCTGAAAACGGAACACCAACCTGCTGGGTATATATCTACAATTTGCCGGTTAATGGCCTGCCCGTTATCGGGGAAGGCCGCTATTCCCGAAGCCCCCTGTAAAACATTTTCAATATTTTCCTGAATATCATTAATCCCTGTTATTGATTTCCTGTCAAAACGGTAACGCAGGATTAATACTGCACCGGTATTTTTACTCAAATTCACAATTATTTACTGATGAAAAAGATCATTATCCTTGCCCTGGCACTCATCGCAGGTCACAGTTCCTTTGCGCAGCAAAAAACCAGTCACATGACCATTACCTTATACAACGCGCATGTTACGTTTTCCGTCGGTCATAAACCCGACAACATGATCATAACCAGGGACGATACCGCGCAGGTTCAAAGACTGGTCGATCTTGTACCTCACGTCAAACTCAGGGACCAGCCTGCTGCTTATGAAAAAATAGTTATGCAACTGTTAAAGCCTTATTATGACGACGGGTGGAAACTGGTTGCTTCCAATGCGGAATTTATCGAGTCCACAAATACCGAAATATTCAGGTATTACTTTACCCGAGAACAATAGGGTTGACCAATTAAAACAAAAAACCCTGCGGAAACCTATCCGCAGGGCTGTGTTTAGATTAATTAGGGAGTTGATTGTTATAGGGCTGATTTAACAGTTTTAATGATACGTGCGGCTACTTTGTACGGATCGGCAGCCGAGTTCGGGCGGCGATCTTCAAGATAACCTTTCCAGTTGTGCTGAACGGTATACAAAGGTATACGGATGGAGGCACCGCGGTCGGATACACCGTAGCTGTAATCGTTGATAGAAGCCGTTTCGTGCTTACCGGTCAGGCGCATTTCATTGTCTGCGCCATAAACAGCGATGTGCTCTTTTACAACCGGGCGGAAAGCTTCTAATATCTTTTTATAGGTTGCTTCACTTCCCGAGGTCCTTAGTACGCCGTTTGAGAAGTTGGCATGCATGCCCGAACCGTTCCAGTCTAAAGCGCCCAGCGGCTTGCAATGCCAGTTGATGGCAACACCATATTTTTCGCCTATTCTTTCGAGCAGGTAACGGCCAACCCACATCTGGTCGCCGGCTTCTTTAGCACCTTTGGCGAATATCTGGAATTCCCACTGACCGGCTGCAACTTCGGCATTGATACCTTCAACGTTCAATCCGGCATCTAAACAAGCATCCAAATGCTCTTCAACGATTTCGCGTCCGAAAGCATTCTTTGCGCCTACCGAGCAATAGTAGGGGCCCTGCGGACCGGGGAAACCGCCTGCCGGGAAACCCAGCGGTTTGTTGGTTTCAGGATCCCACAGGAAATATTCCTGCTCAAAACCGAACCAGAAATCATTATCGTCATCATCAATATGGGCGCGGCCGTTCGATTCATGCGGTTTACCGTCGGCAGTCAATACTTCGCACATTACCAGGTATCCGTCCTTGCGTTGCGGGTCAGGAACAATAAAAACAGGTTTCAGAACGCAGTCTGAAGAACCTCCCGGCGCTTGTTCGGTTGAAGAACCATCAAAGCTCCAATTAGGACAATCTTCTAATTTTCCGCTGAAATCACCTTCAATTTTTGTTTTGCTGCGGAGGCTTTGAGTTGGTTTATAGCCATCAAGCCAAATGTACTCTAGTTTTGCCATTGTCTGCTTGTTTTTTTGGAATTGATCGAAAAATAGTTTTATAAATGATTTTTTAATTAATTATCTGGGCGAATGTAAATATTTTTTACAAATTTCATCATAATTTGAAGATTTTTTTAAAAAATTATTCAATAATGTGAATAAAAAATATCTAAATGAGTAAAATTTTAGCAAAAACGGGTCAAAAGTGAAATTCCAATGAAATTTAATGGCTAAAAAGCAGTTTTTCGATTTCATCACAGAAATATTGATAACGCTAAATAATTACCCGGCGCATTGGTGTGATCAAAGTAAAAATGGCTTGTAGTGGATCAATTTTATAAGCCGAAGAGATATTGGGGAGGTAATTTTCATATTCAGGTCTATTTTTAATTAAGTTAATCCGCTCTGTTAAAATTTTCTTAAAATTGCCGCATAAAATCCGGCGGATATCATCCGCACGGTAGAAGTCCCATCCATAAATTAACTTACATTATGAAAATAACAGTCGTAGGCGCCGGGGCTGTGGGCGCCACTTGCGCAGATAACATCGCAAGGAAGGAATTGGCCGAAGAACTCATCCTGCTGGATATCCGCGAAGGCTTTGCCGAAGGTAAGGCCATCGATATGATGCAAACATCTTCCGTACTTGGTTTTGATACCAAAGTTAAAGGTGTAACCAATGATTATGCGGCTACAGCCGGTTCGGGTGTGGTGATCATCACATCGGGCATACCCCGCAAACCGGGCATGACCCGCGAGGAACTGATCGGCACAAATGCGGGTATTGTAAAGAGTGTTACCGAAAACATTCTGAAACATTCGCCCGACACCATTATTATCGTGGTGGCTAACCCGATGGATACCATGAATTACCTGACCCTGAAAACATCGGGTCTGCCCAAGAACAAGATATTGGGTATGGGCGGCGCGCTCGATTCGTCAAGGTTCAAATATTACCTGAGCCAGGAACTGGGCTGTTCGCAGGGCGACCTGAATGCTGTTGTGATCGGCGGCCACGGCGATACGACCATGATACCTTTAATTAACCATGCTACCTGGAACAGCGTACCGGTAACCCAACTGCTGACCAAAGAGCAGCAAGACAAAGTTGTAGCCGCTACCATGGTGGGCGGTGCTACTTTGACCAAACTGATCGGCACATCGGCCTGGTATGCACCGGGTGCGGGTACCCTGTCGATGGTTGAAAGCATAGTACGCGACGAGAAGAAGCTGATCAGTTGCGGCGTAGCGCTGGACGGCGAATACGGTCAGAAAGATATTTCGCTGGTGGTTCCGGTGGTGCTGGGTAAGAACGGCTGGGAAAAGATCGTTCAATTCAAACTGAGCGATGCCGAACAGGCCGAGTTCAATAAGAGCGCCGATGCGGTTCGTCACATGAACCAGGTACTGTACGATACCGGCGTTTTGGCTTAATACAATCTTGTTAAATATATTACGAAACGGCTTCCCGAACGGAGGCCGTTTTTGTTTAAAACTTTTCGAAACGGGACGGTGTTAAATCAATAACAGGTAATTCGATGTATATTTGACTATGCCCTCTCAACCCATCATACAAGTACAAGTAACCAGGATCACCTGTAACGAAAGCAATCAGTCGCCCGATATCCTGGCGGTGGAAGAACCGCTGGAAATACAATTAGAATACGGCCCTGAAAACAACAGGATCGTTAAGAAAGTGTCCGTCACGATGCGAACACCCGGCAGTGATGAAGAACTGGCAAAAGGTTTCCTGTTTACAGAAGGGATCATTAACAATGGGAAAGACGTGCTGTCGGTCGGCCACGTAAGCAACGGCGGACAAACCGGCAGCGTTGTCCGGGTTTGCCTGGCATACGGAGTAACGCCTGCACTAAAAAATACGGAACGGAATTTCTATACCACCTCAAGTTGCGGCGTTTGCGGCAAGGCTTCCATTGATGCCGTTCGCGTAGTGAATACCGTTAAAAAGGAAGTAAAAAATGATACTGTAAACGCCGAAGTGATTTACCGGCTTCCGGCTATACTTGCCCGGCATCAGCAGGTATTTGCCGATACCGGCGGATTGCATGCTTCGGCCCTTTTTGGCCTAAAGGGAAACCTGCTGCTGACACGCGAAGACGTGGGCCGGCATAATGCCCTGGATAAGCTGATCGGCGCGGCGCTTGATAAAGGAATGCTTCCCTTAAATCAGCATGTTTTATTATTGAGCGGCAGGGCAAGCTTTGAACTGGTACAGAAAGCAGTGATGGCGGGCATCACGATCATTGTGGCCATAGGAGCCCCGTCGAGCCTGGCTGTGCAACTGGCCGAAGAGTTTAACATTACGCTGATCGGCTTTTTGCGGCAGCAGCGGTTCAACATCTATACCGCGCCGCAACGGATTTTGACAGATCAATATGAAAATACGTATTAAAGGTAATTCGCTGCGCT
>DASZWG010000385.1:0-3562 GCA_035546675.1 Mucilaginibacter sp.
GAGAATGTTTCTCTCCATTTTAATCTCTTCAGCAACGGGATCTTATTAAAGAAAAAGCCGTTAAAATGCTGATCGATATCAATAGCCTCAAAATGATCGTTGGCGAACTCCAGGAAGTTCATCAGGTTATACGAATAAAGATCGTACGCATAAGTCTGGTTGGCCGGCGGAATGTTAAGCAGGGGATAGGGCACCTGGCCGAATATGTGACCGGCTTCTGCCCTGAAATCAGCATACCCTAACTGTGAGAGGTAGAATCGCTTGTCGAACTGGACGTGCAGATTTTTATAATTGTACTGGCCGCCCAGAATGTTTTTTACGCCCTGGGTATAATCAATGGTATAGACAGGGAACCTGTTGGGGATATCCACCCGGTATATTTTCCCCTGGTAAAATTGTTCGTTCGGGGCATACCGCAGTGTTGCTTTGGCTTCGACGGTAGTTATACTGTTTACCCTGTTTGGTAAGCCGTTTACCTCATTAATGAATGCGAGCGAACCTGCCGGAGATTGCGTCCATTTTTGCAAACCCAGGCTGTATGAAAAATGGCTTTCATATTCATGCACATAGTCGAGGTTATAAAAATAGTTATACAGGTATTTGTCGTTATTGCCACGCTTGAACGAGAGCAGGAAGTTATCTTCCTGGACAAACTGCAGATCCAGTCCGGGTATCTTGGTGTCCCGCTGGAAACTCGCCCTGATATAGTTTTGAGGGAACCTGTATATGGATTTATCATTGATGGAATAGGTCGCACTCAGGAAATATTTCCACCGCTGGTCCCTTATGCCATAGGCGGCATAAGTTTCGAAATAATATCGTTTACTTAATTCGGGAGTCGTACGTCCGCCGAGTCTCAGTTTCAGCCCTTCAACCGGGTTAAAGCTGTAAAAGGTATTGGCCGGGCCCACTTCGAACGGCCCGAAAGATTTATACCCGGCAAACAGCAGGGTGATAATATCCATCGTTCGCCGATAGGAAGGGATAGTTTTTAAGGTATCGATGTTATGATAAACCCTCGATTCGGCCTTAGTAAGCGTGTCGAGCCTGTTTTGCGCCCAGTATTGATTGCTCCGGTTT
Source organism: Mucilaginibacter sp. (assembly GCA_035546675.1). Lineage (GTDB taxonomy): Bacteria > Bacteroidota > Bacteroidia > Sphingobacteriales > Sphingobacteriaceae > Mucilaginibacter. The sequence continues at coordinate 1,081 of DASZWG010000385.1, forward strand.
TTGGCGTCATCCATCGCCTCCTGGGCCGGCCCGTCGTATGTCGTGTCGGGAAGGGCCTTATTTACCTCGTAGCTTTTGTAGGTAATCGTTCTTATGCCCAGCAACCCGCCATTACCTTTCTTATTAAAGCCGAAATCGACTATCGTATTGCTCCGGCTTAAATGATACCTGTTATCGGGATTTTGCTCGAAATCCTGGTCGACATGCAGGGATTTTACAAAATTGAGATTGATGTGTTTGTTGATGGTCAGCGCAACATGCTGAACCGCATAGTGCCCGTCCAGCGTAACGTAGATCTTGCCCTCGAACAGCATATCAGTCGTATTGCGCGGTGTAAAGCTTAACTCGACCACTTTACTGTTATTGACGGTGATCGTATCCGTAATAAAAAACTTATAAAAACTGGGCGCGACATTGGATATAGGGCTCAGGAATTCGTTCGTCATCAGGAAGATATCATTATCATAAATGTTTACTTCGTAATACATGTGCTTGAAGTATTGCCCCAAACCCTCATTATCTATATAGCTTCCGAAGTTTACGCCCTTTTCGGCCAGAAGTATGGTTTTGGTTTTTTCAGGAGATTTGCGATAGTAGACCTGGCTTAACTTTTCGTCGAGATAGATCGGCAGCAGCGTTTTACCCGGAACAGTGGTACTATCGCGGTTATCCAGCAGAAATTTATATTTCCTGAAGAACTTTTTATCAGACAGCGTCGGCGATACGTTCAGTATCGAAAACATCATCTTGTCGTATTCCTTGTACTGAACGTAAGCATAGCTTTCGGGCCTGTTCTCATCCTTATGGGCTATCACCTGTCGTATAAGTTCTACGGCGGGATTATCTTTGTTGCGATATTTTGTTCTTTTAGGGCTCTTGATAACCACCTCGCTCAATTGCTGGGTCTCGGGTATCATACGTATATTTAAAACCTGGTCCTGACCGGGAGTTACGGGTAAAAGCGCCGGTTTATAGCCAACATAGCTTACCCTGATCTGACTGAAAGGTTTTGACGATTGAAGTACATATTTACCGTCTATGCTCGAAGTTGCATGTGCCGAACTATCGGCTGTATAAATGGTTACATACGGAAGTGTTTGCCGGGTTTTTGCATCGGTAACCACGCCGCTCACCCTTGTCACCTGTGCAAATGCAGTAAATGAAGAAAAAAACAGAATGCTTAAAACAAATATTTTTAGACGAGTATTCTTACAGTTCATGTGCCTAACGCAATTATGCAGGTACAAACTCATTTCTGTGCGGATAGCAAAAACATTCATCTTATCAGCAGAATACTTTTAACTATCGGGTCAACCTTATTATTACAGCAATAACTGTACAATACTTGTTCCATTTTACGACCGGCGTCTCCGGTCAATATTGCATTTAAGTTTGTAATGCAGTGCAAAAATAGGAAAATTTCGTACAGACTATTGTGGTCAAAAAGTCAAAATTAATCAAACGATTAATTTTATACATAAGATGCTCTTTTTCAGGTTCTGACCCACACAACGACCTGTAAAAGTATGTTTGTGTAGACCCCCGCCAAAACGTCATCAAGCATGATTCCCCAGCCGCCCGGTAATGACTCCATTTTTCTGATCAGCAATGGTTTTACAATATCGAAAAACCTGAATAAGATGAGCCCGGTCAAAACATAAGTGATATTTACAGGCACAAACAGCAGGCTTAAGCACATGCCCGCAGCTTCATCGATAACCACGCGCGACGGGTCCTTTCCCCATAATTTGGAAACTACTCCCGACGACCAGATACCCAGTAAAGTGATCAGAACAGTAATTCCGGCCGAAAACAGGATGGGTGGGTAACCACCCGCCCAGGCCAAATACCAGCATATACAACAGGCAATGGCGGCAATTGTTCCGGCGCCTTTGCCGATATAGCCTATCCCCAGGCAGGTGGAAATGAGTTTATGAAATAGCATTACAATATTTCGACCAGGTCCTGGTAATAATCCAGGCCCAGGTGTGTGATCAGATCTTCACCCATCAAATGACGCAGCGTGTTCTGCAATTTCATCAATTGCTTGAACAGGTCATTTTCCGGTGGCAGCCCGGGCGCGGTTTGCGGCGATTTCAGGTAGAATGACAGCCATTCCTGTATACCGCTCATATCGGCTCTTTTTGCCAGATCGATAAACAAGGCGAGATCAAGCGCTATCGGTGCTGCGAGTATCGAATCGCGGCAAAGGAAATTGATCTTGATCTGCATCTCGTAACCCAGCCATCCAAAAATATCGATATTATCCCAGCTTTCTTTATTGTCGCCGTGAGGAGGATAATAATTGATGCGTATTTTATGATAAATGTCGCCATACAGTTCCTGGTTATCTTCCGGGCGTAAAATATCTTCCAGGACACCGAGCTTTGATACTTCTTTGGTTTTGAAGTTATCCGGGTTATCCAATACCAGCCCGTCGCGGTTGCCCAATATGTTGGTCGAGAACCAGCCTTTGATTCCC
>DASZWG010000386.1:0-10108 GCA_035546675.1 Mucilaginibacter sp.
GCGATACAGGTTAACCTGAGCGATATTTACGCAATGAACGGCATGGCGTCGCAAGTGACGGTTTCGATCGGTGTATCGAGCAAGTTCCCGCTGGAAGCCATCGAAGAGCTGTACGAGGGAATATACCTGGCATGCGAAAAATACGAGGTCGACCTGGTAGGCGGCGACACAACCTCATCGCGCCAGGGACTGGTGATCAGCGTTACCGCATTGGGCCATGCCGACGAAAAAGATATCGTATACCGCAACGGGGCGCAGGAGGGCGACCTGGTGTGTGTATCCGGCGATTTGGGCGGAGCTTATGTGGGCTTACAATTGCTGGAACGCGAAAAGATGGTCTTTTTGGAAAACCCCAATATACAACCCGACCTGGAAGGCAAAGATTACATCGTAGAACGTCAGCTAAAGCCAGAGGCGCGGAAGGACGTGGTACAACTGCTGAAAGAGATCGGCGTTAAGCCGACATCGATGATCGACATATCAGATGGCCTGGCCTCCGAAATATTGCACATCTGCGCGCAAAGCAACAAAGGCTGTAATTTGTACGAAGAAAAGATACCGATCGACCCGATGACCTATAGTACGGCCCGCCAGTTCAACCTCGATCCTACGGTGTGCGCATTGAGCGGCGGCGAAGATTATGAGCTGTTGTTTACCGTTAAACAGGCTGACTATGAAAAGATGAAAAACCTTGCGGATATCAGTTTCATTGGCTACATTACAGAAGCATCGGCTGGCCGTAATTTGATCGCAAAAAGTGGCGCGGTGCACGAAATAACGGCACAGGGATGGAATGCCTTTAAAAAATAAAGCAGTTTATTTTAACCTTATACAATAAGAAAATCATGAAAAAGATCGGTTTACTTGCATTGTTATGTATAGCATTTGTTCAATTAAGGGCCCAGGATGCTGTTGCCTTTAAGATAAAGTATATGCCCGGCAGGCAATATCAAATGTCCATGAAGATGAACATGAAAGTTTTAGGCACGGTAAGCGGGGATTCGACGCTGATTAATAAACTAAAAGAGTCCGGCATAACGCAACCGGTCAATGTGAATGTTAATTTAGGAATGACCGGAAACATAACAACCGGCACTATGGGTTCCGACGGCAGCTTCCCGTTTACGACGATTTACAAATTTGAAAATCTGGATGTAATGCTGGGCGATAAGCAGATACCGATACCGCCCAAAGTGACGGAAACGACCCTAAAAAGCGCTGGTCACATTACTGCCGACGGAATATTGCATATCGATTCGGTTGCCGGCAAGAAAGCTAACGACAGTACCAAAAGAAAGATGGAACAAACGATGAATATGTTCCAGCGCCAGATCCAGTTTCCTGAAAAAGCTATGAAACCCGGTGAGTCCTTTACGCAAAACACACCAATTAACATACCCATGGGCGGAAAGACCGCCGGTGATATGAAGATGAATTACGATATTACCTACAAGCTGAACAGCATTGATGGCGGTAAGGCGTACTTTGACATAACGCCAAATCTGAGCATGAACCTCGATATCCCGGGCAAGGTGACAGTGAATATGACCGGCACTGGTTCAGGTAAAATGGTTTACAGCATTAAGGATAACTTCCCAGTTTCGCACGATGGCGAATTTAAGATGAATATCAAAGCCGATGCGGGTAAGGTGAATGTCGACGGGACGGCAGATATCACGGCTAATTCGACCATAACGATCAATTAAGCGGGAGGATTTATTCCTCCTCCAAATATTTCTGATCGATCTGTTTACTGGCTTTAGCGCCGAGTTTTCGGAGCACTTCAACGCGGCCGATCAGATTTCCACTGCCGCTTGTCAGTTTTCCGAACGCTTCATTATAGGCATCCTTTGAACGATCCAGGTTGTCCCCTATTTTTTTCAGGTCGCTGATAAAGCCCACAAATTTATCGTAAAGCGCACCGGCCCGGGTAGCGATGTCGATGGCGTTGCGGGTTTGCTGTTCCTGTTTCCATATCGATGCGACTGTCTTCAGCGTGGCCAGTAATGTCGACGGGGTAACCATCACCACCTTTTTATTCCATGCAAATTCGAAAAGCTCGATATCATGCTGGATAGCGATCACAAAGGATGATTCGATCGGTATAAAAAGCAATACAAAATCGGGTGAATTAACACCATACAGATCCTGGTAGTTTTTGCTGCCAAGCCCGTTGATGTGTCCTTTGATCGAGAGGATGTGTTGTTTGGTAAAAGCTTCCCGTTCCTCCTCGGTTTCGCAGTTTACCAATCGCTCATAAGCCAGGAGTGAAACTTTTGAGTCGATGATGATGTGCTTGTTATCAGGCAGGTTTACGATCACATCAGGCTGAAAGCGACTGCCTTCTTCATCAACCAGGTTCAGGCCTTTGCCCTGTTTGGTATAACTTTCTCCTTCCACCAGTCCCGACGCTTCCAGTATACGGTCCAGGATAACCTCGCCCCAGTTACCCTGCTTTTTAGTGTCGGCTTTCAGCGCTTTGGTCAGGTTGCTGGCTTCCTCGCTGATCTGTTTATTCAGCTCCATCAGTTTAGTGATCTCGCCCTTCAGTACGTTACGCTCGTCCGATTCAGCTTTATAAACCCTTTCAACTTTTTCCTCGAACAGTTTGATATTCTCCTTCAGCGGGCTCAGTAACTGATCGAGGTTATTTTTGTTGGTTTCTACAAATTTCTGGGATTTTTCATCCAGCAGTTTCGCAGCGATATTTTCGAATTCTCGCTGAAAATTCTGGCGTATCTGATCTACTTCTGCTTTTTGTTCCTGTATTTTTTCCTGTTGGGCTTTGTAGTACGCCCGCGCGCTTTCGAGTGATTTGTTGGCTTGTTCTAATTTGTCTCGCTCGGCCTGCAATTCAGCCGAAATCCGATCTTTTTCTTCTTTCAACAGGTTCGTAACCGATTCTTTTTCCGAAATAAGCCCATTGATCTTTCCAGTCAGCGAACCAATCTCAATTTTGAGTCGTTCGTTTTCTGTTTTGATTTTATGAAACTCTTCAGCCGATATCCCTTCCGCTATTTTTGGCTTTTTTAAAAAAAGTGTAACAGCAATTAACAATACAACAATAGCAGCAATAAGCACAATAAACGAACTCATTTTGATAAAAATATTAGCAAAACGAAGGTAGGAAATTTAGCCGAAGGATAATAAGAAATTTATTGCAGCTTTGTGTCTTTTTCAACCCTGAGGCCCACATCGCTCACCTCGTGCAAAGGGTTATCGCGCATGTTTTGTTCGATCTCGAAATGGTAGGTTCCCTGCGCCGGGAATTTGAAATGGGTGATGAGCGGCACCTGGTAACTATACAAGTTACCCGAACCCTTTCCGAGCCATTGCCCGTCGGGGTTGGCGAGCTTGATCTCGAAGCGGGTTAAAGCTTTTAGCCCCGGACCGTTACGGTGCAGCAGAATGAAAATATTGGAGTACTTGTAATCGCCGGTTACGCGCAGGTTGATATAAATGTTGTATGGGACTTTATTGTCGGTTATGTTCACATCATAACGGATCTTGTTGGCATACGACCAGTTGTGATTATCAATGCTGGTGTTTTGGTCGGTCACCGTATTGGGATCGGAGCATCCCGCAAAAAGCAGGATCACCGGAACCAGGACAAATAAAAGTTTATGCGCCGCTTTCACCGCCTTTATTTTGATCGTTACGTTTTTGTTTATTCCTGTTCGGCCTGAAGCGGCGGTTGTTCCTGTTTTTATTGCCTTTGTCATTTCCGTTCGTAACTACTTCTACCTGCACAATTTCGGTAGTTTGCTGGACAATTACCGCCTGCTGAGCAGGCTTTTTATCTTTATTTTTGTTGCGGTTCTTGTTTTTCTTTTTCCGGTTACGCTCGTCGAGCCTGGTCAGGCTGTCCTGTCCAACTACGTTATCATAATCCAGCGTTTTTACAGGCTTGGTTTCCGGTTCGGGTTTTTCGCCCAGGTCGGCAGGCATTAGCCCCTCCCGGTTCATTTGCTGTATTTCTTTTACCCGGTCTATTTCCAGGGGTATCCAGCTATCATCCATTGGGTAGCTGAACCACATCAGTTTTTTGAAGATATCGGTTTTTTGAAGCCGGGCTTCGCCTTTTTCGGTTTTCAGCACATTCACATTATCAGGGATGCCTTTCAGGGCGTCCATGTAAGTATCCAGCTCATAGTTGAGGCAGCATTTCAGCTTACCGCACTGGCCGGCCAGCTTCAGCGTGTTGAGCGAGAGATTTTGATAACGGGCCGCGGAAGTCGAAACCGTCTTGAAATCCGTAAGCCATGTCGAGCAGCATAATTCACGACCGCAAGAGCCTATTCCACCCAGGCGGCTGGCTTCCTGCCGCATGCCGATCTGCCGCATTTCGATCCGTATCCGGAAGGCCTCGGCCATTTTTTTGATCAGTTCACGAAAATCTACACGTCCCTCAGCGGTATAATAAAAAGTCGCTTTGGTTTTATCGCCCTGGTAATCCACATCGCTGATCTTCATTGACAGGCCCAGCTCAAGCGCCAGCTTCCTTGAACGGTGCATGGTTTCCCACTCCAGCTCTTTGGCGGCTTTCCATTTTTCCACATCCGTCGTGCTGGCTTTGCGGTATATCTTTTTGGTGACGCTTTCTTCCATTACGCGGTGCTTTTGCATTTGCATACGCACAAGTTCACCGGTCACAGAAACGTGGCCCACGTCATATCCGCCGGTAGCGGCTTCAACCGCGACCAGTTCACCCGCTTCCAGGTAAATATTGTCGGTATTGACAAAGAAATCCTTCCTTGAGCCTTTGAATTTTACTTCGACTATAGGGAAAGGTTTATAATTTGACGGCATATCCATATCCGATAGCCAGTCGTAAACATCAAGTTTGCTGCATCCGTTAGTCAGGCATGAGCCGTTACTTTTGCAGCCAGCGGGCGCACATCCGCCCGTTGAACAGCTTCCACATCCCATAATTTAATACGGTATATAATGAGTCCCTTGCGGGAGCGTTTTAAAGCTTAACACTTTAATAATTTGTAAAGATACATCTAAAAATAGAATTTTTGGATTCGCATTTCTTTCCACGTGATAATGAGCCTGTTCCAGCTCGGTACTGATCGCCTGGGCCATAGCCGTATTCATGACCGAGGTCATTCGCTGCGCTGTTTCCAGTTCCTGCGGAGGCAGGTGTACCAGGCTCGGCGCTCCGGCCATTAGCAGGCAGCACTCGCGCGTAAAACTGATGCCGTAGCGCAAAAAATTCTTTTGGTTTTCGCGACCAAGTTTGGCAACCTTTTCCACGAAGGCCATTATCTCGATACCCTTGTTCGAAAAACATAAGCGGAGCCACTGCACAAACAGGCTGTGATAGCTATCCCTTTCCTCGCTGAGCATGTTCAGCGCCTCGGTCATATTGCCGTTGCACAGGTAAGCGATCTCAGCCGCCGCAAATTCGGTTTGATGGTGATTTCGCTCAAGCTCCTCTTTGATATCCTCGTATGTCAGCGCCGCTATTTTTACCAATTGCGTACGCGAGAGGATGGTATTCAGTATCTGGTCCTGGTTTTGGGCAACGAGCAGGAAAAGCGTATTCGGCTGGGGCTCTTCGATGATCTTCAGCAGCGCGTTGCCTTCCTTGTCTAAATACTCTGGTAACCACAGGATCAAAATTTTGTAGGCGGACTCAAAAGGCTTTAAGCTCAGTTTTTTTATGATCTGGTGGCACTCGGCAATATTGATATTGGCTTGTTTGTTTTCGGCATTCAGGTAGCCCCGCCAGGTATCCATACCCAGGTACGGATTGGCCAGCAATGCTTCGCGCCATTGTTCCATAAAGGTTAGCGCAGTATCGTTCTTATCTTTGGCAAAAAAGGGATACGAAAAATGCAGATCCGGATGTATTAGTTTCTGATACTTGCGGCACGAGGAGCATTCCCCGCAGGAGTCATCAGGCTGCCGGTTCTCGCACGACAGGTATTGGGCATAAGCTACGGCCAACGCCAGGCTTCCCGAACCTTCGGGCCCCAAAAATAGTTGGGCATGACTTACCCGGTTCTCTTTAACCGTTTGTATCAGTCTCTTTTTTATCGCCTGTTGCCCAACTATGTGTTTAAACTGCATTTGCTGCAAATTAGTTAAATAGTTTTGAGTTATGAGTAATGAGTTTCTGTATTTTGTAATAAGATGACAGATGATATACCTTTACAATCGACTCATTCATCACTTAAAACTCACTAATTAAAACTATAATGAGAGTAATGGCCTTCGATTACGGCACCAAACGCATCGGCATAGCGGTGACCGATCCTATGCAGATCATCGCCACGGGCCTGGATACCATCCATCCGAAAGATATCATTGAGTACCTCAAGAAATACCTGCAAACCGAACAAGTGGAGCGTTTCATAGTGGGTGAGCCGAAACAAATGGATAACACGCCCTCGCAATCGGCCATCCATGTAAAGGGGTTTGTGAACCTGCTGAAGAAGAATTTTCCGGATATTCCTGTCGAAATGCTGGATGAGCGCTTTACCTCCAAAATGGCCTTGGCAGCTATAGCCCAAAGCGGGATGAACAAAAAAGCGCGGCAAAATAAAGAGCTGGTCGATACGGTTTCGGCGGTGATCTTACTGCAATCCTGGATGAGTAAAGATTATTAGATAAATAATATGAAAAAGTATCTTTTTGTATTGCCGCTGTTGTTCTTATCAATTGTTTGCTACGCGCAAAAGAAATCGGATTATATTATCTTCTACAAACCATATACAGCACAACAAGAAACTAATCTATATATCACAGGACCGTTTAAATTTGATTTTAATGCGCAGTATAGAAGTCTAAAAAAAGCAAACGTGCAAGAAGATGTAAATAGAGCCGTAAAACGCAAAGACTATCGCATTATAGCTTTGTCTGGGAACTCCTATGTCTTTCCCGGTATTAAGGAGAAAAATTGGATTAGATACATAAAAAAACGAAATTTTAAGATTATTGACGGCACAAGCGATGCCATAGATTTAAGTAAGCCACCATTGCAAAATGCAGCTCATGACTATGCTGCTAAGTACAATAAATTACTTTTGACATATCTGAAGGGGCACAAAATGCCATAAATCAACGGCAAACACAAAAAATCATCGAAATCCATCAATCATTCAAATCAACGGTCTATCTTTACCGCAATGGACATCCTGCCTCACGATCTTCAGCGCTACTTAGACGATCATTGCGACCCCGAGCCCGGGGGTTTGCAAAAGATCAATCGTGAAACCTACCTGAAGGTGTTACAGCCGCACATGTTGTCGGGGCATTACCAGGGACGGCTGCTGAGTTTTCTGAGCAAAATGGTGCGGCCACACCGAATCCTGGAGGTGGGTACGTTTACCGGCTATTCGGCTATTTGCCTGGCCGAAGGGCTGACAGATGACGGTCTGCTGCACACCATCGAGGTTAACCGCGAGATGGAAGACATGCTTATTCAACATTTTAAGTCAACAAATGTGGATAAAAAGGCCGTGCTCCATTTCGGCCCTGCAGCGCAGATTATCGTAGAAATTGAAGAAGACAGCTTCGACCTGGTTTTTATCGACGCGGATAAAAAGAATAATTTATACTATTTTAATTTAGTTTTTGATAAGGTCAGGTCGGGCGGGCTCATCATCATCGATAATGTTTTGTGGAAAGGAAAGGTGTACGGCGATGAAAGCGATGCCGATACCCGGTCGATCCGTGAACTGAATGACGCAATTGCCAAAGATACCCGGGTCGACAAACTGATCCTCCCGGTTCGCGACGGCTTGCTGCTCATCCGAAAAAAATAGACTATGAAGAAACACATCCTGATCGCAACCCTGCTGATATCTTCCATAGCTGTTTCAGCTCAAAACACCTCGCAATCTTACATCGAAAAATTTAAAGACGAAGCCATTCACATTATGCACCAGACCGGCATCCCGGCGAGCATTGTACTGGCAGCGGCGATGCACGAATCGGCCTGCGGGAACAGCAATATCGCCAGGCGGTTCAATAACCAGTTTGGCGTAAAAGGAAGTGGTACGAATGTGTACTATAAGCATAAAAAGAAGGTGGTTTCCCACTATAAAAAGTATGGCTCGATCATGGATTCGTTCGAGGATTTTGCCCGCATCATGACCGACCGTAAACAATTCAGTCACCTGGCCGATCAGCTTACGCATTACGATTATATCGGCTGGGCCAAAGGCATTCAGCACAGCGGCTATTGCAGCAGCCGTAAATGGGCTTCGCAGGTAATGGCCATCATTCAGAAATACCGGCTCGATCTGCTCGACGAAAATCCGGCCGATCAGCCGCAAATTGTGGCCAGCGCCCTATAATATTGTTTATAAATCTTAAGTTTGGAATAGAATAAACATTCTGTCAAATTAGGATTACCTTAATGCAAAGATCACTTTACTTACCTTCTATTTTCTTTTCAGTTTTCTTATTTAGTTCGTGCGCTGTCCACAAAAGCCTTGTCAGCAACCGGGAAGCACGCCAGAATAACCGGGAGATACAGAGCGACAACAGCGGATCCATAGCAAATTATACCCCGATGACCTCGCTTGAATACATTGCGAAGTATAAGGATATCGCGATACAGGAAATGAACCTGTACGGTATACCCGCCAGTATCACATTGGCGCAGGGCCTGTTCGAATCGGGCAGCGGGAACAGTGAGCTGGCCCGTATTGCCAACAATCATTTCGGCATCAAATCAAACAGCGAATGGACCGGGAAGGTTTATTACAAGGACGATGATAATCATAATGATGCTTTCCGGGTATACGATACGCCGGAAGAGTCTTTCCGCGATCATTCCGAGTTTTTGAAAAGGCCCCGGTACGCCAAATTATTTGAGCTGGACAAAAACGATTATGTGGGCTGGGCCAACGGCTTAAAGGATGCGGGCTATGCCACCAATCCCAATTATCCGCAACTGCTGATCAACATTATCCGGAAATATAACCTGGATCAGTACGATCAGCCCGAAACCAATGCGCAAAAGGAAAACCGTGAGAACCGGGTAATGACCCAGATCAGCGACAATGCGATCACCGCACCTAAAGATTCCGTTACGCACGCCGATCCGGCAGGGAAATTGTATACGGTAACGCAGGGCGATACACTATATTCCATTTCCCGCCGTTTTGGACTAACTGTTGACGAACTCAAATCGCTGAACGGCCTGACGGATAATATCATCAGGCCGGGGCAAAAACTGGTCGTGGTAAAGTAGCGTATTAGTTTATAAAGATCGATGATGTACGGCCGGAAAATTGGTTTTAATGCTGTGATAAGGATCGGGTTACCCCTTTTATTTTCATTGGGGCTGAGCCGCGCTTTTGCGCAGGAAAAACCGATAGAAGGTATTGTATTTGACAAAGACACCAAGGAGCGCGTGGCCCGTACCAATATCGTTAATGAAACCACCGGCAAGTCGTATTACGATAACCTGAAAGGTGAATTTAAGATCGATGCCCGGGTTGGCGATCAGCTGATCTTTAATAAAGATGAATATTACCCGGATACCATCACGGTAAAAAATACCGGCAGCCTGCTGGTTTACCTGCACCGAAAGGCTATTCCGCTCAGGGAGGTTACTATACGCGATACGCTGCATACGCCGCTGCAAAGGCTGAATGCCGCCAAAAGGGAGTACAGCAAGGCTTACCGGTCGGGCATGTACAATAACCCTTTGAGCAGCGTACCCGGGGGTGGAGCGGGCATAAACCTGGATGCGCTGTATTATTCGCTGAGCAGGACCGGCCGGAACGAACTGCATTTGCAGGAGCTGATACAGCAGGACTACGAGCAGAATGTGATCGATTACCGGTTCAACAAATCTTATGTTGGCACCATAACCAAGCTGCAGGACCCGGACCTGACCGACTTTATGAAGCTGTACCGCCCCAGCTATTACCGGGTTACAACAGACACCGAATATGAATTTATTTCTTACATCAGGCTCAGCCTGAAGCGTTACCTCCGCAATAAAAGAATATTCTCTCACCCGGCTGTAACACCCTCTAACGGGTCATAGGATATCTTCAAAAATGCTGTTCCATCCAAACAAATCCTGAAAGAGAATTGTCTTTTCCTGACGGCGGGGGTTTTTGCGGCACGGCACAATAAA
>DASZWG010000387.1:0-9302 GCA_035546675.1 Mucilaginibacter sp.
ATCTTTTTGATTGGTTTGGATAAAAAAGCGGCCCCGAAATTTCGGGGCCGATTTAGTTTCATTATTTCTTATAAGTTATCTTGTAAATGGCGCCCCTGCTATCGTCACTCACATACAATGAACCGTCAGGGCCTTGTGCCAGGCCGCAGGGACGGTGCATCGCGTTGCCCTTAGCTTTATCTTCAGCAGTACCTGCGAAGCCGTCGGCAAACACTTCCCACTTGCCATAGGGCCTGCCGTTCCTGAACGGCTGGAAAACAACGAAATAGCCCGCCTGTGGTTCAGGGGCGCGGTTCCACGAACCGTGAAAAGCAATGAAGGCCCCGTTCTTGTACCTTGCCGGGAACTGGTTACCGGTGTAGAACAGCAATCCATCGGGAGCTAAGTGGCCCGGATATGCAGCAACAGGATTAATGGCATTTTGCCCGCCGGTTTTTTTGCCGTCGCCGCCGTATTCTGGCATCAGCATTTTCTCATGCTTTATCTGGTCATAATACATGTAAGGCCAGCCGGCATTATCGCCTTTTTTGATCGCATACATGCATTCGGCGGGCAGTTCGGCCGACTCTTTGGTCGTATAGTATTGAGGAAAAAGATCGTGGAGTTGGTCACGCCCGTGCTGCATCACAAAAAGCTGGTTATCCTGCCGGTTCCAGTCCATACCGACCACGTTTCTAAGGCCCGTGGCATACCTTACGCCATCGCCATAATGCTGATCGGGTTTGCTGGCGCTGAATTGCCAGATGCCGGCCGCCGAATCCAGGATGGGGCAGCCTTTTCGCCCGGGCGAACCTTTTTGCCTGTCCTTCACCTGGCAGGCATTGGAATAAGCTCCGATATTAACATAAACATGCCCGGCATTATCCAGCGTAATGGCTTTAGGCTCGTGTTCGCCGCGGGCGATGAGACCGGTAACAATAAGCTCGGGTTTATTGGGATCGATCACCTCATCATTCGAATTGAGTTTATAGCGAAATACCTGTTCATCCGAAGTCGCGTACAGATACCCGTTTTTGATACCGATACCAGTGCCGCCATAATCGCCGAATCCCATTTTCACTTCTGCCTTGTCGCCGTTTTGATGCAATAATAATATGCCTTTGCCTTTTTCAGGGGCGCGGAGCTTTACATATATTTCGTTCCGAGGTGTAACAGCGATGTGCCTGGCCCCGCCTTCATCCTCAATAAGCATCACAGCTTTAAAACCCGCCGGTACGGTAAGATCGGCATTAGCTGGTGCATCGGCACGTGTTGATTTAGTAACTGCTGTTTTCAGGTCGTTTTTTAATGCGACCAGGGATATAATACCTGCAGTTGCCAATACAGGCAATAAAATAGTTCCAAAGACCTTCTTTTTCATAACAGTAAGCGCTTGAATAACCAAATCTACTTGTTTATACAACAATTATAGCAATGTGTTTTGTATCAATACAATGACACAGGTCAGGTTTGACAATAAATTATTTTTCATCTGAATTTCATGGTGTTAGAAACTATATTCTATCCCACATGTGTTCTGCGAAATATAATTTTTGTAATGGATCGTTTATAAACCCTTCGTATGGTAATATTAAACCTTTGCAGTAAACCGGCGTCATAAGTGTATAAATTTTTAATATTATGAAAAAGATAGCTTTAATATTCGCAATAGCGCTGGGTGGTATACTCTATAATACTGCTGATGCGCAGATCAGGTTTCATGTGGGTATCCGTTTCGGAGCACGGCCTGTATATGTACCGTCAAGGGTTGTAGTAGCCCAGCCATCTCCCGTAGCTTATACTGAACCGGCAGATTACGACGGTGACGATGATTTTTACTATCTGCCCGACGCAGATGCTTATTACAGCGTTCCGGAACGTTGCTACTATTACAATGACGGCGGCGCCTGGGTTTCATCTGCCTACCTGCCTGGTGCATACCGCAATTTTGACTGGAGGAACGCCCGCAGGTTTGAAGTTCGCGCTCCGCGCCCTTACCTGCATAACGATTATTACAGGGCTAAATTCAATGGCAGAGATTTCAACGGACGGTGGAATGAAAGATCATACGATCACCGCGGTTATGTAAACAGCTACCATGAAGACTATGGCCGACATGGCGACTACAACGATCGTAGCAGATATGGCGACCATGATTACGGCAAACATGACCGGGGCGGCTACGGGCACGACGGACGATAATTTTCCCCAATATATATAATGTTGAAACCACCTTGCTTTTTGCGGGTGGTTTCTTTTTATTGGTACTCGCTTGCTGCATTCAGCAATTCGATCGTTTCGCTGCTTAGTTTGATGGATGCGGAATTAATGATCTCGCGCAATTGGTCAACGCTTGTAGCGCTGGCTATCGGGGCCGTTATTCCGGGCCGGGCCATGAGCCACGCTAATGCAATTGCAGCCGGAGGTACATTATACTCTTTCGATACCTCATCAAGCGCTGCTAATATGCGAAGACCGCGTTCATCAAGGTATCGTCTTGTACCCGCGCCGCGCCTGCTTTTTACAAAGTCATTTTCAGAACGGTATTTCCCGGTCAGGAAACCTGAAGCCAGCGAGTAATAGGTGATCACGCCGATGTTGTTCTGAAGGCATATTTGCTCCAGGTCCGTTTCATATTCCTTCCTGCTGTAAAGATTATACTCAGGCTGGATGCATTGGTAAGAGGCAAGGTTATTGCTTCGGCTCACTTCCAAAGCCCCCGCAAATCTTTCCCCGCTGTAGTTTGATGCGCCTACGGCCCGTACTTTGCCCTGCCTGACCAGTTCTGTAAAAGCCTCCATGGTTTCTTCAAAAGGGATGCTCTTATCGTCATCGTGCGATTGATAGAGGTCGATATAATCAGTTTGTAAACGCTTCAGCGAGGCTTCAACGGCTTCGAAAATGTATTTCTTTGACAACCCCCTTTTGCCCGGCCCCATCAGTTTACCCACCTTGGTCGCTATGATCACCTGGTCGCGTTTGCCTGACCGTTTTAGCCACTTGCCTATGATAGTTTCCGATTCTCCACCCTTGTTCCCGGGTGCCCAGGTCGAGTATACGTCAGCCGTATCGACAAAATCGAAGTGATTGTCGGTGTAGGCATCTAATATATTCAGAGATGTTTTTTCGTCTATCGTCCATCCGAATACGTTACCGCCCAGGCAGAAAGGGTATACTTTTATGCCCGAACGGCCCAATTCCCGTTTTTCCATAGCAATAGATATTTTAATTCTTTATGCAGGTACCTGTTCTGCAAGTTCGTCGATCCAACTCGACAAATAGGGTTCGGTTCCGTCAACCCTTATCCAGTCCCCTTTTTTGTCGCGGGCAATAACAAGGTGCAAAGTCCCATCCAGCGACTTGAACTCGTACGCTATCCCGTGCTGTGCATAATGAATAGGGGTAACGATACCATCTATCAGGTTGTCAGAACCGGTTAATATCGCCTCAAATTGTTCTTCCATAAGGCCAAATTTAGTCATTACAACAATTGCCATGGAGTGATGTTTGTCATTTTTACCTGCACCGCTGCCGAAAATATTGGCTAATTTTATGCGATGGAACCCGTAACTCCCGATCCGAAGGTGCTGACCGATATTGTGCGGACAAAAATGCCGTTTGGCAAATATAAAGGAACACTGATCTGCGATCTGCCGGTGTATTACCTGGAATGGCTTAAAAACAAGGGATTTCCGAAAGGCAAGATGGGCATGCTGCTATCGACAACCTATGAGATCAGGATCAACGGTGTATCCAAAATACTGGAGCTTGTGAAACTGACTGAGCGCAAGGCCTGATATCAAATTACCTTTAAATGACCGAGCCGGACAACCGCCGGTGTTAGGTTTGCGTAAGTCATCTAAAAAACTGAAAGACATCATGAAAAAACTGACCGTATATTTTGCTGCTATTTTATTGTATTGCGGATGTGCCAATGGGCAGACTTCATCTAATTTTGCCGAATTGCCTCAACCCAAACCCGGTGAAAAAGTCGCCGATTTCGGCGGCGGCTGTTTCTGGAGCATGAGCGAAGCTTTGTCCGAATTGAAAGGCGTTGATAAAGTGGTTTCCGGTTATGCAGGCGGCACAACCAGGAATCCCAGCTATGAAGAAGTTTGTTCGGAAAGTACGGGCCATGCCGAAGTGGTGCAGGTTTACTACGACCCTAAGGTAATAAGCTATGCGACACTGGTTCAGGGTTTTTTTTCGGCACATAATCCAACAGAGTTGAACCGCCAGGGACCGGATGTTGGTGCCAGTTACCGCACCATTGCCTTTTACCGCACCCCCGAGGAAAAGGCCGTCATACAAAATGAGATCAACAAAATAAACGCTTCAAAGCATTATGATTCGCCGGTAGTAACACAAGTAGTTCCTTTTAAAGTATTTTACCCGGCCGAAAAATATCACCAGGGATATTACAGGCTGCACCTGGGCGAAAATCCTTATCTTACTTCTGTATCTCAACCCAAAGTTGAGAAATTCCGAAAGGTGATGAACGCGGATCTGAAACCTGAATATCGGGACAAATAGTTTCTGGAATTACAGGTAGTTTACCGTTTGCGGTCCCTGGTTAAAGAGGAGGTCGACTATGCTCAGGTTTTTCAAAAAACCATGCCTTTCTTCAAACAATTGGTAATAGGGCTTTTGCTGAAAAGAAGAGTGTTTTTTAGGGTGGATACTTTGTCTCAGATCCTTCATGTCCGGGTATTCAGCAATGTAGCTGTCTGTATATTTAAGGTCGGTCTTGATCTTCACCAAACTGAGTATCAGGTTCAACAGTTTTTCGTTCAGATCGAACAGGTATTGTTCCTTTGATTCATAAAATATAGCAAACTCATCCTCATAATACTCGAAATAGGCCGAGCGGCGATAGCATCCCTGTAAACTCATCCAGTGGAGTCGCTGCCAGTTAAAGTCATAGCTTATCTTCACATCCTTTACCGGGGTGTGAATCTTCGATCCTTTTACAACAGGTACGACAAGCGTAAGCAAACCATCGGGAGAATAAATATTTGCCCGGTTACGGTATGTCTGTTTCGGGAAATGCTCATGCTTTTCGATAACGAGATCGGGTTTGTAAATATTAAGTTCGGCGAAATATTCAACAGGGGGCAGATAAAACATGGGTAACACAACGCCTTTTTCGATCATATCTTCTATGTTTGTGTCCAAAAATCGGACAAATTAATGATAAAAAAAGGGCTTTCGTATGTGGGGCTATGCTTTTTGTACCTGCTTTCGTTGCTGCCGTTCTGGTTTCTGTACCTTATTTCGGACCTTTTATTTGTCGTGATCTATCATATTGTAAGGTATCGCAGGGACGTAGTAAAAGAAAATCTGAGAAAGTCATTTCCTGAAAAAAATACTAAAGAACTGTCCCTGATCGAACACAGATTCTACCGGTACCTGGCCGATCTGATCGTAGAGTCCATCAAACTGTTTACAATCAGCGAAAAAGGATTGAAAAAGCGCATCAAAGGCAAAAACACCGATTTGGTAATCAGTATGCTGAAGGATGGAAAAAGCATTATTGGTGCAGTAGGGCATTACGGTAACTGGGAGATAGCCGCGCTGGAATTAAGCACACTATTTTCCGACCCCAGGATCATCGTTTATAAACCGCTAACAAATAAAGTATTTGATCAGGGGTTTAAAAGCATGCGGTCGCGTTTTGGCGCAACTCTGGTCAGTATGAGAAACTCACTGCGGGCAATCATGGAGCACAAAGGCAAACCAAGCTTTACCGTCCTGGTAAGCGATCAAACTCCGGTGCGCGGCGAGACCCGGTATTTTACGCAGTTCCTGAACCAGCAAACCCCGGTTTTCCTGGGTATCGAAAAGCTGGCCAAAATGACGGATTCGGCCGTTATCTTTTGCGATATCAGGCGCATAAGGCGCGGATACTACGAATATGAGTTTGTGCCGCTGTTTATGGAGCCCCGGAACACTGCCGATTATGAGATCACGAATGTGCACGTGCAATACCTGGAAAAGGTGATCAGGGAAGTACCCGCATACTGGCTATGGTCGCACCGGAGGTGGAAATTTAAGCCGGAGGACATTAACGACCCGATAGTTAATTTATAGATTTTGCTTAAAAAGCTGTACAATTGCGCCACGCTTACAGGCTTATCCGTTGATGACAAATACACCTAAAGTTGCCGTAGTGATACTGAACTGGAACGGCAAAAAGCATCTCAGTCAATTCCTGCCTTCCGTACTGGCATCGATATGGCCAAACCTGGATGTGATCGTCGGCGATAACGGTTCAACGGACGGATCTGTCGAATTTTTGCAAGAGCAATTTCCGGGCGTAAGGATCATTCAAAATGATCAGAATTACGGCTTTACAGGGGGATATAATCGCGTGCTCGAGAAGGTTGACGCCGATTATTTTATCCTGCTCAATTCTGATGTTGAGGTTCATCCCGGCTGGATAGCGCCGGTGATCAACCTGATGGAAAGCGATGCGCTAATTGCCGCTGCGGCACCCAAAATAAAGTGGTTTACAGAAAAGGACCGTTTTGAGCATGCCGGAGCGGCAGGTGGCTTTATCGATATTTTCGGCTATACCTTTTGCCGGGGGCGCATATTTTACGAGATAGAAGCTGACACCGGACAGTATAACCAATCGAGTGAGGTGTTTTGGGCTTCTGGCGCGGCCATGTTCATCAAAAAGAAATGCTGGGTAGAGGCGGGTGGTTTTGACGACCGTTTTTTTGCCCACATGGAAGAGATAGACCTTTGCTGGCGGCTGAAAAACATGGGATACAAGGTGATGTATTGTGCCGAGTCGGAGGTATACCATGTTGGCGGCGGCACGCTTAATACTGAAAATCCATTTAAGACCTTTCTGAATTTCAGGAACAATTTACTGCTTATAAAAAACAACTTGTCTTTTTGGAGAGCCGCTTTCGTCATCTTTATTCGTTTCTGGATGGACCTGCTGGCAATCGTCAGGTTTCTGAATGAAGGGAAACGCCGGGATGCATGGGCCGTGAGCCGGGCACATCAAAACTTCGTCAGGCATATTTTTCAGAAAGGGCCAAGAGCGCGTAATAAGAGAAGCAACCTGCATAACCTTAAGGGCATGTACAGGCGCAGTATTGTGTGGGACTTTTTCAGAAATAAAAAGAAAGTATTCAGCTCTCTTGATCCGGCGAAGTTTTATTAGTGCCCTTTTTAACGCTCCTGGACGCTGAGCCAATCGCCGGAATTTCGTCCTTAAAATGCAGGTTTACATCCCGTTGCGGAAACGGTATCTCGATTCCTTCCTTGTTAAATGCATCGTAAATATCGCCGAGAACACTGCTTTTCAGCTCAAGGAAATTTGACAGGTCAGCTACCCAAAACAATACACGAAAATCGACTGAACTTTCATTCAGATTATGTAAAAATACCGCGGGGCCAGGGCTGGGCATGATATCGGTCCTTTTACTCAGGATATCTTTAAGCAGGCTTTTTACCTTTTGAATATCCGATCCGTAAGCAGTCCCTACGATCAGCTCTGCGCGGCGGTTGCTGTTGCTCAAGGTCCAGTTCACCACTTGCTGCGATATCAGGTCGCCGTTCGGAATGATCACTTCTGCACCTTCATAAGTAGCCAGTTTGCTCGAGCGGATACCTATTTCTTTGATGGTGCCGGTACGGCTGTTTACTTCGATGGTATCACCGATCTGGATCGGTTTTTCGAAGGCCAGAATCATACCGGATACGAGGTTGTTAACAACATTTTGCAAGCCAAAACCGATACCGACGCCGAATGCGCTGAAAATGATGGTCAGTTTATCGATGGGAAAGCCGGATGCCGCCACAGCCAGCAGGAAGCCAACAGTGAACACGCCTATCCTGATGAGCAGGGTAGAGGCACGATTTTTCTTTTTTAGCACGGATATATCACTGGCATGCTGGCCGGCAATATCATAAAAGTAGCTGATGAGCCGTGATAAGATCGATGAGAGCCAAATTACAATAATAAAAATGACAAACCCGCCGAATGTGAACGATGCCCCGCCGATGGTACGCGACTGGCTCAGCAGGTCGGACAGGTAATCGTGCACCCAATCATCGATATTAAGATTTTGTAAAAGGAAGAACAGCCAAAGCAGGAATGCAAAAGTATTCAGCGTGTTTTTGAATTTTTTTTGCATTACGCTGTAATCGACCAGGCTGACAAAACTGTGTTCAGCCTGCTTGGTGTGTAATTGCAGGTATACGGCCTGCACGATGATTTGCACTACAAAGTAAAGGCTGATCGCCATCCACAAATTGAATACAGCGGTTATGCCTGCGATTTTGGCAAGACTGAACCTTCCCGAAATATTGAGGATGAGAGCCAGAAATTGCATCACGATAAATATCCTCAACGCCAAACCGGTATAAGGCAGGTGGCGTTCCTTATCGATATTTGTCCTGCTGAGAAATATGATAGCAACAACCAGCGAAACCAGGCTAAGGATAAATGTGATATACCTGTCAGCGTTGGTGATCTGCAGCAGCAGATTGCTCAAAGCATAGAGTATCGTTATCCAAAATAAAATAAACAAAAAATTGAACAGGGATCGCGAAAAATGACTCTTTACCAGTATAAGCACCAGGACAAGCGAGACCAGGAATGCCGATTCAAGAAAAATTACGGGAGGATGGTCATAAAAATAAGGAGCTATGGCCAAAGGTATCAGCAGGGAAGCTATAACCGGTCTTTTCAGAATGTAATTTGCATGTGAAAGTAGCGTTTCAGTCTTTTCGCTATTATGTAAAGTTCTTAACCTGACATAATTTACCCAGACAACCATTATCAACAGGAATACCAGGCTTACCAGGTGCGTTGTGGTGTCATTTTTAATAAAAAAACTGAATAGGATCTGGTTAACCCGAGTTGTGTTTTTTAATGCGGTATTTAGGTCGCTGTATTGATTATTTTTTTTCCAGATGTAATCGAATTCACCCGATTCGGCCCTGATAGCGAATATTTTTATTTTACTGTCAATCTGGTCACTTTCGTCAAGGACCGTAGTATAGGTGTTGGCTACCTTGTTTTGCAGCAGGTTTAATTTGAAAAGCGCTTTTCGGTTTGCCGAATCCGTTTTCATCCATAAAGCCCTGACTTTTGCCCCCTGTTCAAAATAAGCCATTCTCAATTCCTCATTGTCAGGGACCTCATTCAGCGAGTTATCTGTAGAAAACCGGATTATGTCATGCTGATTCTGAACCAGGCGCGCATTGATATTTTCAAGATCTGATTGCCATCCGTCCATTTCGCCCTGCATGTGATCAAGATTATCACGCAGAACGGACAAGTAACGCAGCGTGCTGGACTT
>DASZWG010000388.1:0-3302 GCA_035546675.1 Mucilaginibacter sp.
ACGATACAGGATTTTATAAAAAGGGAAGGATTATTATAATGCCGAAAGAATTATTATCTGCCCAATACGAAGAGATCAAAGGCGCGAGGGGCGCTTTGCTGGCCTATTGCGAAAGCATGAAACCAGCCGATCTGTTCAAAAAGGTGGAAACCTTCAACAATTCTTCGATTGCTGATCTATTGGTGCATAATGTGAACACCTACATTAGCTGGATCAATAATTTCGGGCTCGACCGCAATGCGTCGTTCTATAAAACCGAGGATGTATCAAACCTGGACGGGGTAAAATCATTATTTGAAGAGGTAAATGTTTTGATGGCTGAATTCATGGAAAAATACAACGGCAATTTTGAAGAGCCTTTCACCGCTATGGTTAAACATCGCGGCTTTTCGATGACGCTCAGCCCGCTGCAGCTTTACACGCATGTCATCACGCACGAGTTTCACCATAAGGGTCAGATAATGACCATGAGCAGGCTTTTAGGCCACACACCGGTTGATACGGATACAATAAGATTCACTCCCTAAGGCAATGAATTTAAAACCCTCTTCCTTTGGAGAGGGTTTGGGTGAGGCCTATGCTTTCCTCCTTTTCATTTCCGTAATGATCAGACCCAGTTCCCGGCTCATTTGCCCGGCAATGGCCGTGTTTTCCTGCGCCCGGCGGAACAGGTAAGGCAAGACCGCTTTTACCGGTCCGTAAGGTACATATTTGACCACGTTATACCCGGCATCAGCCAGGTTGAAGCTCAGGTTATCGCTCATTCCCAGCAATTGTGAAAAATAAACATGCGGGTGATCGTGTGCAATCTGCTTTTCGTTCAGCAGGTCGGCCAGCAGGCGGCAACTGCTTTCATTGTGGGTACCGGCTACGATAGCCAGGCTGCCGACATTGTCTGTACAAAAACGCAGAGCCATATCATAATCTTTGTCGGCCGATTGTTTATCAGGCTGTATCAGGCATTCATAACCCATTTCGGCAGCGCGTTTCCGCTCTTTCTCCATGTAGGCCCCGCGCACCAGCTTCGCACCCAGTATAAAGCCTTCCTTTTCTGCAACAGCATGATCATGCTTTAACGATGCCAGCTTGTCGTGACGGTACAACTGGTAAGTATTATAAACAATGGCTTTTTCGCGGTTGAACTTTCGCATCATATCCAGTGCCAGCGCATCGATGGTATCCTGTATCCAGGTTTCTTCAGCATCGATCATTACGGGAACACCTGTTTCACAGGCCTTGCTGCAAATAGCCAGCACCCTGGCCTTTGCACGTTCCCATTCCGCCTGTTCCTCATTGCTCAGTGTTTCTTTGGCGTCAAGTTTCTGGAGCAGCCCAAACCGAACCACCCCGGTTGGCTTAAACACCGTTACCGGTATCATTTTATCGCCATCGGCGCGTTCGATGGTACGAATGATCTCGTCCCGCGTATGGTCAAAAACCTCCTCATCGTCCTCGCCTTCCACGGAATAATCCAGGATGGTACCCACGCCGCCTTCATACAGGTTTTTGATGGTACGGTCGCAGCCGTCAATAGTTTCGCCGCCGCAAAAATGACGGAATATCGTAGCTTTGATCAGGCTTTTGATGGGCAGGCCGATCTTCATGGCAAAATTGGTCAGCGGCGGACCGATTTTCACAAAGAAATTAATATTGATGATCCTGAACAGCCAGTAGGCGCGTTTCAGGTCTGCGTCGGATGAATGACGAAAGGCGATCTCGGTATTATCAAATGAAAGCTGCCCCCTGCCGGGGTCAGCAACAGTATCATTATTGAGCATGGCGCAAAATTAGAAAATGCAAAGCAAATAACTCATTGTCCACCGAATAGTTTATTTTTGGCACTCCCATGATCGAGTTTAAACTGGAAGGCGATTTTATCCCGATGATACAATTGCTGAAGGCTACCGGCCTGGCAGATACCGGCGGCGAAGCGCAGGTAGTTGTATTGGAAGGCAAAGTGAAGTACAACGGTACGGTAGACTACCGCAAACGCCTGAAAGTGAAAAAGGGCGACGTGATCGAATTCAGGGGCAATAAAATCAAAGTGATCTGATGAATAAACTGCAAAGCATAGGCTATCCCATTTACTTTAATAATGCACTGGCCAAACTGGCGGGCTTTATTAAGACCGGCAATTATTCGCGTTTTTTTGTGCTTACCGACAAAAATACAGGCCAATATTGCCTGCCTGCGCTTAAAGAGAACCTGGAAAGCTATTTTGAAGTGATCGAAATAGACGCGGGTGAAGAAAGCAAGAATATCAACTCATGCGTGGATATATGGGAAAAGCTGATCGGTTTTGGCGCCGACCGTCAAAGCCTGCTCGTTAACCTGGGCGGCGGCGTCATCAGCGACCTCGGCGGGTTCGCGGCGTCGACTTACAAGCGCGGGATCGATTTTGTTCATGTGCCAACCACCTTGCTCTCACAGGTGGATGCATCCGTAGGCGGCAAGACCGGCATCGACCTGGATAATATCAAAAATATCATCGGCACTTTTACGCAGCCCAAAGCCGTTTTTATCGAACATTCCTTCCTGGGATCGTTGCCGCCGAGGCAGATCTTATCCGGCGTAGCCGAAATGCTGAAACACGGGCTGATAGCCGATGTTGGTTACTGGAACAAACTGAGGGCCTGCGACCTGAAAAATCCTTCGGCCGAACTGGTTTACCATTCCGTCGAGATCAAAAACAAGGTGGTGATCGAGGACCCGAACGAAAAGGGCATCCGTAAAAGCCTGAATTATGGCCATACCATCGGTCATGCTATCGAGACCTGGTCGCTGACCCATGATGCTGACCCGCTAACGCACGGCGAAGCGATTGCTGCCGGGATGATCTGCGAGGCTAAACTCTCGGCTATGAAAGCAGGACTGAGCGACGGTGAGCTGGCCGAGATCAGGGATGTAATCCTTAAGTTGTACCCGAAATACCGTTTGGATAAAGCCAATTTCGGGGCGATCTACAGCATCATGCTGAAGGACAAGAAGAACCAGTCGGGCAAGATAAACGCCTCGCTGCTTACCCGCGTCGGGCAATGCCGCATCGATAACATCTGCACCGAAGACGAGATATACGAAAGCCTGGATTATTACCTGTCATTATAAACCCATGTTATACGCATCGCTCACCTGCCGTCTCAAAACACAGCATCTTGCGCTGACCGAGATCATCAAACACACCGATGAACAACGGCTGAACCGTCACCCCGAACCGGGCAAATGGAGCATTAAGGACAATATTGCCCACCTGGCAACTTACCAGCCCGTATTCATGGCGCGCATGCACCGGATACTGAAGGGCG
>DASZWG010000389.1:0-2105 GCA_035546675.1 Mucilaginibacter sp.
CATCATAATTGGCCAGTCCTTCTGATATTACCAGTGAACCGTCCGTGCTATTTGGCGCTACCTGGAAGCGCCACCATTGCTGCGCAAGCGCCCTGACGGCATTTGAATACAGGTAGTCGAACTGATCGGGGTCAGTGAAATGTGCATTCCAGCCATCGTATTCAGCATAAGTATTTAAGGTGGTTGTTGCGGCTTCGCGCGGGCCATAAGGTGAAGTTTCAACCTGCCGGATGTTGTTGAACGGATAATCTCCATAAACCGCACTGTAATATTTCAAGCCATCTTTATACGCTTTTATATAGCGGCCGATGTTTTCACTGTGTTCCGGATCATAGTAAATATCAATGTTTACTTTGTGGCCGAGCATTACGCTGTCTTTCCGGTCGGCATACCTGGCTGAGAGAATGCCGAAAGGCGCGTACATGCCCGGTTTGTTTTGCACATAATGAAAATAATTCCGGCCGTTCTTTTTCCATTGTTTGATCAGATCACCGTGTGTGATAGCAACCTGGTCCCCTTCGGTACTTACCGTAACATCCAGGCTGAACAAGTCGGAGGATTTTCCGGCTTTCAGGTTCATTATACCCACCGGGTCATTCTGTGCTATTTCCTCTTCTTCTTTAGGTGGCAGCCCGGCTTTTTTTCGAACATAAGGGCTGCTTATTTCGTCATCATCGTCATAACCCAGGTTGGGTAATCCACCAGTAAAGAATGTACCGTTATTCAACAAATTAGCTGCATACATGCCATTTTCAAAACCTTTATGCACGATAGATGAACTAATCTGCAGCACAGCAGAGTCGCCGGGCGCAAGCGGCTTTTCAAACTTGTACAGCCTGAAATCGGAAGTATCCTTCTTTGGTCTAAACCAGCTAAAAAATCCGCGCGAATAAAGCAATGGGCAGGTAAACGATACCAGCTTCCCATTCATGCTGATTGAATAATTGGTCAAACCGTCGGCATCCAGCAGCATTTCAGATACAGGCTTATTATTTTTATTGACGATGGTCACTGTTGCATGTACAAATTCCTGTTTTTTATACGGATAAAGGTCCGCAAACATTTTGATACGCGTGACCTTAGGCAATGGCTGATCCTGGTAATGCTTCAGTGTTTTCTCGTAAATTATCGAGCGATTCTCATATTCGACTTTAGTTAAATACTCGTTCAAATAGCTTATGTTGTAATAAATGTATCCGCCAACCATGAGAAGGAGCAGCACTAATACCCCGGCAAACAGTTTGGTTTTCTGATCGAACCTTTCGGGAACCAATTGTAATCTTTCCCTGAATGACGAATTAACCCCGCGATTATAGAAAAGTGCTGCGATCACAATAAGCAGTCCGGCTGCCAGCAACCAGTACAGGTCAAACCACAATATAGGCCATATCATATGCCCAATGCCATCCATATCCGATAACCCGGAATTGGGTGTATAAGAGTACAGCAGCAAATGGTAATCAAAAGCTCCGGTAGTATCCAAAAAGAACATACCAACCCAAAGCGCAACACCAAATGCATAAGCTGCAAATTTGTTATTAAAGACCACCTGGATCACATAGCAAAAAACTGCCGCAGCAAGCAGTTTGGGCAATAACATAACCCATATGTAGCTGAGATACGCAAATAAATTGAGATGCGTAAAGCCTTTGAGCAACTGAACGACTATGCCGACTATCATTGGTATAAACGATAGCCCTGCGGCAACGACAAGCAGTGAGATCAGCTTCGAACCGTTCAATATCCAGTTTGGCGGCGGCAGCGAATCATTGATGAATGCATAACGCGTGAGTTTATCGCGCTGTAACGTTTCACCCGTATAGAACATGATGATAAAAAAGATAAAGAACGGAAAGGCGTTGTTAAAGAAACCGAGCAGCATTACCGTTCGTGGCAAATCGGGTACGCCAGAATTGTTATTGCCGAGCCAGAAAACAAAAGCCAGGAACGCACTGCCCGCGCCGATGATCATCCAGAAATAATTATCGCGGATGATATTAAGCAACTCGAGTTTTACCAGGCCTTTCAGCGTGATCTTGTTATATTTTCCTGAAAAACTTACAGCCGGAATTTTAAGCGCTTTATTCGACCGGGCACCGGTTTCG
>DASZWG010000390.1:0-3366 GCA_035546675.1 Mucilaginibacter sp.
TCGATGATGCGCTTGTTGGCCTGGTGCGGAACCAGCCAGGCAATATCGTCCGATTCCAGGCTGTTGCGTTCCATCACTTCGGCGGCAACATCAGCCATGTTGGTCACCGCGAACTTAAAAACCGCCTGTCCTTCCTGGTAAGC
Source organism: Mucilaginibacter sp. (assembly GCA_035546675.1). GTDB lineage: Bacteria > Bacteroidota > Bacteroidia > Sphingobacteriales > Sphingobacteriaceae > Mucilaginibacter. Next base: position 144 of record DASZWG010000390.1, read on the forward strand.
AAAATGCTCCCCGGCGTCCACCGTCTCGTGGCTTGCCGGTTTTAACGATCCGCCCGCTTTCTGGTGCAAAAAGGCCCTGCCCGCACCGTCGCTTTTCAATACGGAATCAATAATGCCAAAGCCTTCGGTATCCGGTTCCAGCAGCACTGCACCGCAGCCGTCGCCGAAAATAATGCAGGTCGCACGGTCCTTATAGTTAATGATCGACGACATTTTATCGCCGCCCACTACCAGTACTTTGCTGTGTTTTCCGCTTTCGATGAACTGTGAGCCCGTAGCCAGGCCGAAAATAAAACCCGAGCAGGCTGCCTGCAAATCGTACCCCCAGGCGTTCTTAGCGCCGATCTTATCCGCCAGCACATTGGCCGTAGCCGGGAAAGGCATATCAGGCGTGGTGGTGCAAAATATGATAAGTTCGATCTCTTCGGCGCCAATGCCCCGCTTTTTAAGCAGACCCTCTACCGCTTTTACGGCCATATCCGAGGTGGCCAGGCCCTCGCCTTTTAGTATCCTGCGTTCTTTTATGCCGGTACGGGTTGTTATCCACTCGTCGTTCGTATCCACCATTGTTTCCAGCTCATGGTTTGTAAGCACATAATCCGGAACATATCCATTCACCGCAGTGATCGCAGCATGAATTTTATTCATTTATAATTGAGCGTATTACTGAAATGCTTCTTTTATTTTATTTACCAGGTCGCTTTGCACCATATCGCGCGATAAAAGCACCATGTTTTTGATCGCCTCGGGACTCGATATCCCATGACCCACTACCACCGGCGCATTGATGCCCAGTATCGGGCTGCCGCCGTATTGTTCATAATTGAACCTGTCGAAAAATTCGTCCTTCAGCTTCTTTTTGCGCGAGATCACATAAAACGACTCCGCCATTTTGATGATCACGTTGCCGGTAAAGCCATCCGTTACGTACACATCGGCCAGGTCCTCAAAAAAGTCGCGTCCCTCGATGTTGCCCGTAAAATTGAACAGGTCCGTTTCCTTCATCAGCGGATAAGCCGCATGACAAAGTATGTTCCCCTTCTCCTCCTCCTCGCCGATGTTCACCAAAGCCACGCGCGGCTCCTCAATACCATAAACCGCCTGGGCAAAAAAGCTGCCCAGCACGCCGAACTGGAATAAATTCTCGGCTTTGCAATCGGCATTGGCGCCCACATCCAGCAAAATACCCAAACTTCCGTTCAGTTTGGGTACAATGGTGGTCATGGCCGGGCGCGTAACCCCGGGTATGGCCCTGACGCTGAAAAGCGATCCCACCAGCATGGCGCCGGTATTGCCGGCGGATGAAAACGCGTCGATCGCGCCGTTCTTCAGCAGGCTGAAACCCAGGCTTATGCTCGAGTTCGGCTTCTGAACAACGGCTTTGGTGGGATGCTCGTGCATACCGATCATTTCGGTGGTGTGCACAAACTCAAAATGACCGGGGCTGAAATCCGCTTCCTGAAGAATAGGCAAAGCAACCTCGCGGTCGCCGATGAGCACCAGTTTCTGACCGGCAGGCAATGCCTTACAGGCCGCAACCGCTCCTAAAACTGCCGCTTTGGGAGCAAAATCACCGCCCATAATATCTAAGCCAATCTTCATTTCAGAAAATTAACCTCAGGCGTTGGCTGTATTTTCGATCAGGACTTTGCCGTTGTAATACAGGTTGCCGTCGACCATGTAGGCCCTGTGCGGCAGGTGTACTGCACCGGTAGTTTTACAGGTGGTTAAAGTAGGAGCTTCAGCTTTATAATGCGTTCTGCGCTTAGCTGTTCTCGATTTTGAAAATTTCCTTTTTGGATTTGGCATAACTTCCTTAATTATATCATTTAATCTTTTTCAAAACGTCCCAGCGCGGGTCCGTTTTGCCGTGCCCGCCGCTGCCCCGCGATAGCGCGCTCAGGCGGTCGAGCATCCCTTTATCACACCAGGGGGTGTTCCCCTCGTCGCTGCAAACCGCTATAAACGGAACAGCCACGTTAACATACTCATAGATCAGCCCCGAAACATTGATCTCGTGATCGTTTTTGGTCAGGATGATGATCTCTTCATCCATATCCGTGTCTTCGGCGCTGAATTTCGCGATCTGCTGTTCGTGTATATCCACTGCATACGGATATTCGGCCAGGCACTTATCGCAGGTCATGCTGATGTTTCCGCTGATGTGAAAATTGAGGATCAGCATCGTTTCCTGCTTCTCCATTTCCACATGACACTGAAGATCAGCCTTCTTGACCAGCGAATATTCAAACTCGTCAAAAAAGGCATTGCCGATCTCATAGTCAAAATCGTGCTTGCCCGGCTTTAAGCCGGTGAACGGAATTGAATATGTTTTGAGCGATTTCAATGAGCGATAATTAGCCCGCAAATGTAGGGAATTTTTAAGAATGTGGAAAATTTTTTGTAAAAGTCGGGAAGTCCGAAGCCGGAGGTCTGAAGCCGGATCAACTTTGTCATGCTGAACCTGCCGGCAGGCAGGGGCGGAAAATATCCCAAAACAAAGGCCCCGAAATTCATCGGGGCCCCCATTATTGAAATTTAACCTCTGAAAGTATTAGTGCACGTTAGGGTTCTGATCCCACCACAGCCTGGTGCCGCCGTTATCCGGGCCGCCAAGCATCTGTACCGCTTTTGCTACCTCGCCGGCGTTGTTCGATAATTCGCTCGAAGGGAAGGGCAGTCTGCGTATGCCCAGCGCAGTGCTGATGGTACCGTTGCTGTTGTTGTTCACCACCGGGAAAAGCACAGGGTAGCCGGTGCGCCTTTGCTCGGTCCAGGCTTCCTGTCCGTCGGGGAATATTGCTATCCACTTCTGGGTGATGATCTTTTGCAGCTTGGTTTCGAACGAATCGGCGTCGTTCCACTTGATGGTAACGTTGTTCAGGTGCGGCGAACCGGCAAGCACGTCATCGGCCGCATTTTCCGGGTCGACGTAAGGCGCCGCGGTGCTGGTTGCGTCAGAAAGGTAACCGGCAGGCATATTAACCCCCCGTTCCTGGAATGCCAGCGTTATGCCCTGCTCGTAGAACGACTGAGCGGTTCCGCCCCCCATGTTCCAGCCGCGAAGCGCACCTTCGGCACGCAGGAAAAAGCTTTCCGAAGCGTTCATCAGCCTGATGGGGTCGGTTGCCGAAATATTCATTTGCGAGAAGTTGGCATAGCTTACGCCGCCATAACTTACGCCCAGGCGTATGCCTTTGTATTTGCCGGGCACTTCGGCCGA
>DASZWG010000391.1:0-7533 GCA_035546675.1 Mucilaginibacter sp.
ATCCATTCACCGGCTAAAACCAGGTCGGGCCAGCCGTCATTGTTGAAATCTGTAAACAGCGCATCGCTCACCAAACCGATGTTCTTAAGGTCTTTTGCGACAGTGGAAGTTACATCCGTAAACTTGACATGGCCATTTTCACTATCATTCCGAAAGATAAAGCTCGACACTGGTTTCGGGTAATTCCACGGATCCACCCTGCCTGATACAAAAAGGTCCAGTTTGCCATCTTTGTTATAGTCGATTGCTCTGACACACAACTTACTGGTGAAATTTTGCGGCAAAGCGCCCACAGCTTCTTTAAAATTTCCTTTACCGTCATTAATGTAAAGCCTGTCCTGGTACGAAACCGAACCCGGCGCGTTCGCATATCCGCCGCTTGCGATATAGAGGTCGGGTTTACCATCGCCATTCGCATCAAACAGCAGCAATCCCTCATCCTTTACATTGCCATTAGGATCAACCTGGCCCGCGGGCAAAAGATTCCTTTGAATAAATTTCCCGTCTGGCTGCTGCAGGAACAATTGTGCCGGGTATTTTGAAGTACCCCCTACTATTATATCATCCAAACCATTGCCGTCCACATCCCCAACTGCCAACCCGGGTGAATATTCTGACAGCTTATGCGGCAATAATTTCTGAATATTAAAATCGACAAAATCTTCATCCTGGTTTTTGTAGGTTACGCCCAGCATACGCGTAACCTCGCTGAATAATGCTTTTTTGTCAATCTCAGGGCGACTGAATGAATAGGGTTCATTCGCATTTCTGATATCAACATGCAGTACCTGGTCGGCCTTTACATTTTTCAGTGTCTGCTTTTTACCGTTTTGCCAGCGTATCACGACGGAATCGAGCATAGTGACCTTTCCGAGACCGAAATGCGCAATATTTTGTATGGTCGACAAATACCCTCTGAACGGCGTATTCTCATACACCTGGTGCTTACCATGATCGTAGTAAATATCAGCCCATGCACCTATTCCATCCCTGTTCATTGGCCCTCCCCTGAATTTTATATGCAGGTAGTGGCTGTTATTCTTGTCCCGTTCCCTTGCCATGTTCCTGTAGATCATAGCCTCGTCATCGATATTATTAATGACCAGGTCCATGTCCCCGTCGTTATCCAGGTCGGCATAGGCGGCACCGTTAGAAAAAGTAGGTGTAGTGAGGCCCCAGCTTTTTGTTACATCCTCAAACCGTATTCCCCCCTTATTCCTGTAGGCAAAATTTGATATCTTAACAACGGGGATCTGGTCCAGGATCTCCTTCTTGCTCGCAATAAAGTACGATTCGGCCCTGAAATTCATAAAATCATGATCCGTAACGTCACGCGGGTAACCATTGGTAATGATCAGGTCACGATAGCCATCGTTATCAAAATCTGTTAATAAGGGGTCCCAGCTCCAATCTGTTTGCGACATGCCGGCCAAAAATGAAATATCACTGAATGCCGGGTCACCAATCGAATCGTTCTGTCCAAGTCTCGGTCCCTGGTTTAGCTGCAGTACATTTCGCGGATATTGATACTGGTACCCGTACCGGTCCATATTCTGAAACGCCTGGTAATTATCGGCGCTCATAAACATTTTCTTTCTATAATTATCACCCGGGTTCATATCAAGTTCAACAACATCGGCAAGACCGTCATTATTAATATCCTCAATATCCTGCCCCATCGAGCTTAATGAAGTGTGCTTAAAATACTCCTTTGATTTATCAGTAAATGTGCCGTTATGGTTGTTGATATACAATATGTTATTCGGGATAAAATCGTTCGTAACATAGATATCTTTCCATCCATCGCGGTTAATATCAACTGTTGTGGCTGCGTGGCCATAGCCTTCGATCAGTATACCTGCTTGTTTTGAAACATCGTGAAAAACGGGGTGTTTTAAAACCGGGTCCCAATCATTTCTGTACAACCGCCCTGTACTTTTGGCCGAACCATCCTTTACAATGGGTTTAAACAAGCTGACATTATCGTTCGGGTCAGCTTCGTTAACGGCGAGGTACATATCAAGATCGCCGTCATTGTCATAATCAAAAAACGAGGCCATAGTTGAATGCACATTAATATCCAGCCCATACTCCTTGGCCATTTCTTTAAAATGCGGTATTCCGTTTTTATCAGGCCCCTGGTTTATATACAGCAGGTTACGTCTTTTTACAGGGTCGTTCAGTAATGTATTACACACATAAATATCGGGCCAGCCGTCGTTATTGATATCAACCACAGCTACACCACGTCCCCATCCTCCCAGACCACCTACACCTGCCTCTTTGGTCACATCCTCAAATTTCATGTTGCCTTTATTGAGGTATAACCTGTTAGAAACCGCATTGCCAACCAAATATATATCCTGAAGACCATCACCGTTAAAGTCTCCTATACCTACACCGCCGCCATTGTAAATATTGAGTTTATCCAGCGGATTGATACTGTCGTTTTCAACTATAAGATTGTTGAAATGTACGCCGGAATGAGATGAAGAAACTTGTTCGAAGAGGGTATTTTTCTTGCAGGAAAAGAATAGAACCGGAATTAAGAAATAAAGGGTATACGAGGGGAATTTCATTAAAAGTTCTGAAAATATAATCAGCTAATATAAAAAAAAGGGGAAGGATATAAATCTCTTCCCCCTTCTTTTTTATAGTTATCGATCAATAGCCAGGGTTTTGTTTCAAAGCACCTTGTTCAATGTCGATCTGGGACTGAGGTAACGGATATATTTCGTTACGTCCCTGAGTAAATACCGCACCTTGTAATACAGTGTTCTGGAAATACAGTGCCGGATAAGAGGTATTGGTCTTGATATAGGCATTAAGCGTGGTTGCCATATAACCGCTTGCTGCCGGGCCGCCTGAGAGACCGTCATAGCGCTGCAAGTCAAAGAAGCGGATACCTTCCATAGCCAGCTCAAGTCTTCTCTCATACCATACAGCTGCGCGTGCATAAGCCTGGCCATTAGCAGCAAAACTGGTGCCAGGTGAAGCGCCGTACAGGCCTACCATATAGTTAGCAGCAGGTAATGCATTATTAACGATCGGTTTACCTGCGTCGCCACCTGTATAACCGGTCAAACGGCCATATACCCATCCTGCTGGATTAGCAGCACGTGCGCGTACCAAGTTTACATCAGCCTGTGCAGCAGCTAACTGACCAGCTTCAACTTCGCATTCAGCTTTCATTAATATTACATCCGAATAACGGATCATATTAAAGTTCATAGCCGATGCCTGGCCGGGAGCCCAGCCGCCATAAGTTTCACTTTGTGTAGCAGCATCAGCCAAACGATAAACATTCTTCACATTAATGTATGGTCCGGCATCGCCCTGAGCGCGCGCCCAGCTTGATCCCGGCATAATTCCATAATCGAGGAAAGGAATACCACGGCGTCCTGCTGTCCAGTCTAAACGCGAGTCAACCGGAGTGGTAGTATCAGGAAAATAAGTAGCGTCAGTTGACAAAACCCCCTGGTCAGACTTCAAAGTGGAAGTATTGCCCGGGTTACCGGCGTGTGCCGCATCAGCTGCAACAATAGCTTTTCCGTCATAATCGTAACTGCCCAAAGTGCCGTCAGTATTTATAAAAGGAAGACCGTTTGCCGGATTAACTTTAAACGCATTGACCAGTGAGAATGATGGCTGATAAAAACCGCAGCATGTTGTCGGTCCGGCAGCCGGGAAATTCAATATATCGCCCGGGTTACCATTGGCCCCGTTCGAACCATCATGTACTGCCATTTGGATAGCAAATACAGCCTCAGGACCGTTTTTCATCGAAGCATTAAAATTATCCGTGAAATTCGCATTCAAGGCGTATTTCTGACCGCCCGAAGTTTCACCATTGGTCGTAAGATCCGTCAGCGCTGTTAACGCATCCGAATACTTGTGGTCGAACATTAAAGTCCTCGCAAGGAAAGCCTCTGCAGCATATTTATTGGCACGGCCCAACTGACTCTGAGTGGCAGGTAAGGCATTCATTGCAGCGGTAAAGTCTGCCTCGATCTTATCCCAGATCGGGCCAGGATTTCCGACGTTGTAATTACCGGCAGAGTAGGTAACCGATTCGTCAACGTAAGGAACATTCCTCCAGATTTTTGCAGCTTCAAGATGGAACACGCCGCGTATAAACCTCGCCTCGCCGGTTATCTCAGCAGCATCGGCAGATGACAGCGACCCGTCTTTTACGAGCGGGATTTCCCTTAACACGTCATTTGCACGCTGAATGCCATCATATACGACGCTCCATTTATCAATAATATAGGAGTTTGAAGGGTCAACGCTGTGGTTCATGATCGCAGCTGCAGGCGGCTGGTCAGTTGCATTCGAACCTTTATTGGCATCATCAGAGGCAATGCCGCCAAAATGCCAGTTACTGGGCGAAGCACCCCAGGTCTCACCTGTTGTAATATTTGCATTCATTTCGAGTGCAGCGTATGCCCCTATGAGCAAACCGTCCACACCGGCCTTAGTGGCAAGCACTGAAGGACTTAACGCATTCACCAGGGGCTGATTAAGATATTTTTTACACGAATACGATATCGTGAGAAATATCAGTGCGCCCGGGACAATTAGTTTAAAAATCGATTTTTTCATAATTTTTAAATATTTTAATTTTTCTCCGTATCTCCTTAGAATGTCAGGTTAACACCAACGATGTACTGTTTTTGGTTTGCAGGATAGTTACCCCAGTCGATGCCAAACGAGTTGTTTGAACCGCCACCCGGGGGAAGTTCCGGATCAAGACCTTTGTATTTTGTGATCGTAAACAAGTTGGTACCCTGTACATAAATATGCAGCTTACTCATGCCGATCATTTTGATGATCTTAGGCTCGAATGTATAACCCAATTGTGCTACGCGCAATTTGAGGAATGATCCGCTTGATACATAGAATGAACTGGTTTGTGTTGTACCCATTGAGTTCAAATCGCTTTGTATTGGCAATATCGGGTTGGTTACACCGGGAGCACCATAAGATTTATATAATGCATCGTTAGATTTCGCACCGTTGAATGAACCGTAGAAATCAGTCCAGTATAACGTATAGTTGTAATCCTGGTTGCCATATGAACCATATAATACAGCCGAGAAATCCCACTGTTTATAAGTTGCATTCAGATTTAAGCCATAAGTGAAATCCGGGTTCGGGTTACCGATAAATGTGCGGTCAGCGTCAGTGATCTGTCCGTCACCGTTCACATCAGCATATTTGAACGAACCTTCTACAGCACCGGCATATTTAGGCACATTAGCATTTGCTATGTCAGCAGCGCTGTAAAAACCTATTACCTTATATCCAAAGAATTCGCCCACCGGGTGGCCCACCTGCTCACGAACGATCGGATTTACACGCGAACCGTCATCGTCAAAATAGTTGCCCGGATATGAAGATATAATATTGGTGTATTTAGTAAAGGTCAATCCAACGTTATATCTGAAATCTTTTCCTGCAGCCCCCCTGTAGGTAAGACCCAGGTCAAAGCCTTTATTTTGGATATCGCCTTTATTAATTGTAGGAGGTGTGGCACCGCCAACAGTATATGGCAATGATGCACCGGCTAACAATCCGCTGATCGTTTTCTTGTAAACATCTAACGTCAGATCGACATGATTGAAGAGAGAAGCATCTAAACCGAAGTTTAAAGTCTTGTCAACCTCCCATGTGGTATAAACGTTACCATTTTGCGATGCATAAAAACCCTGGTGGATCACACCATCACCATTGATAGCATAATAACCGTTACCGAGTGAAGAGCTGTAACCAGCATATTCATTACCCGCATTAACGTTCGCGTTATTACCGGCTTCACCCCAGCTTGCACGAAGCTTCAAATCATTGATCCAGTTAACTGATTTCAGGAAGTCTTCCTGAGAAATACGCCACGCCAGTGAAACCGACGGGAAGGTACCATATTGGTGACCGGTGTAGAACTGAGAAGAACCGTCACGGCGTATAGTACCGCGTACGATGTATTTATCAGCGTAAATATAATCCAAACTACCGAAGAAAGATTCGGTAAATATTGGCTGAATAGCATAGCTATAGTTGGTAAAGTTTGAAGTACCATTGGTCAGATTGACGTATGACGGATCAAGAGAAAACAGGTTATTCGCATTACCGCCAACCTGACGACCATACTGATCACGCTGCTCATAACCTACTAAAGCCGTGATATTGTGTTTACCGAATATTTGCGAATATTTGATCGTATTGGTCCAGTTATATTGCGAAAAGAACTGTGCACCTTCGTAAACACTGTTACTGCCGCCGTGAGCTTCATAATCCTGGTACTGGTTGGAACCAAACCCATATTGGTACCAGTTTTGAATATTACCACCAATGCTCATGTGTGCGGTAAAATGTTTGGCAAAATCAATTTCGCCATAAATATTACCGGTAATGTTCCAGGTCTTAAAATGATCATTCAACAATTGAGCTTCCTGTGCTACAGGGTTAGAAGCGTTACCCAGGGGCTCACCGCCAGGACCGTCATAGTCACCACCATAGTGGATGCCAGAAATATCATAAACCGGTATCTGGGGCATTTCACGATAGGTCATTGAAATTGGGTCACCTTCATTCTGATTATTAAAGCCACCAACCGGCGCTTCAGTATAATACATGTAGCCTGTTTCGCCAACCCTTATATTATGCGCAATATTGAATGCTGTATTGGCGCGAGCCTCATAACGTTTGTAATAGGTATAAATCTCTGTGCCCTGCTGATCAAGGTAACCAACAGACATGTAGTAATTATTCTTGTCATTGGCGCCGCTTGCTGATACCGTATGATATTGCTCGGGAGCAGACTGGAACAATTCATGGAACCAGTCGGTACCAGTTTGATTGAATTTTTGAATCAGGAAGTCATTTCCGGGGTTGTTTGCATCAAAATTATATTTTGAAAGCAGATCGCCAACCGGATCAGCACCGGGTCCGCCGGCCACACCGGCAACACCACCCGGGCCCTGATAGCCATAAGTAGGGATAGTCCCGGCACCACCAGGATAGATTTTCTGTTGAGCGGTTACGTCACCCACGAGATAAGCAAGTTTAGACATACCCGATGAAGACAAAATGTTGAAAACATTACCACCTTTAGGCACCTGCGAACCATAATAAGCATCATAAGATAATGTAGACTGCCCGGCTTTACCGTGTTTAGTCGTAATGATCACAACACCATTACCACCAGATATACCATAAATGGCGGTGGCACCTGCATCCTTCAACACCTGGATGCTTTCGATGTCATTCGGGTTAATATTGGACATCGAACTACTTTGCACACCATCAATTACGTACAAAGGCTGCGAATTCCCAAAGTTGGATATACCACGGATCAGCACTTCGGCGCCCGCACCAGGTGCACCACGCGTTACCACTGTAACACCTGCTGCCTGGCCCTGCAGCAACGCATCAGTGCTACCGCCGGTCGGAACCTTCTTCGCATCGGTTACGTCAACCACCGCTACTGAAGCCGCGATATCCTTTTTCACCTGGGTGGTATAGCCCGTTACCACG
>DASZWG010000392.1:0-3005 GCA_035546675.1 Mucilaginibacter sp.
ACTCAATACGCCCAGCGTGCCGAAAAAGTGCATGGGCCTTTTGCCGAATTTGCCGACGAAAAAGATCGACAGCAGGTCGAGAAAACCGTTAACGAAGCGGCTCATGCCGAATTTGGTCTTGCCGTATTTCCGGGGGCGATGTTCCACGATCTGTTCGCCTATGCGGGTAAAGCCCGCCCACTTGGCAATTACAGGTATATAACGGTGCATTTCTCCGTAAACCTCGATGTTCTTGACCACCTTGTTGCGATATGCCTTGAGTCCGCAATTAAAATCGTGCAGGTTTTTGATACCCGACATTTTACGGGTCACCGAATTGAAGAGCTTGGTTGGCAGCGTTTTGCTGATCGGATCGTAGCGTTTGGCCTTCCATCCCGATACCAGGTCGTAATTATCCTCAGTAATGCGGCGGTAAAGCTCGGGTATCTCGTCGGGGCTATCCTGCAGGTCGGCATCCATTGTGATCACCACATCGCCTTTAGCCGCGTCAAAACCGGTATTCAGCGCAGCCGATTTGCCATAATTCCGCCTGAATTTGATCCCCCTGATAAATGGATTCTTTTCCTGCAGCGAGCAGATCATATCCCATGAGCCGTCGGTGCTGCCGTCGTCAACCAGGATGATCTCGTAAGAAAAATTGTGCTCACCCATTACCTTGCTGATCCACGCGGTCAGTTCGGGTAATGATTCCACTTCGTTCAAAAGAGGTACTACGACTGATATGTCCATTTAGGGTAACCGCCGGAAGTATCCGGGTCAAGCGCAAAAGTATGAAAATTTAGTTGATTGATTGAATAGTCCTAGTCACGGCAAATGTTAAGTATTTATGTCCGGTTTTGCTTTCAGACTCAACAAATGAACTAAATTTCCTAACTTGCCCGATATTCCAAAAATTTCTCATTATGAAACTGATTAAGATCACCTTATCACTTTTTCTGTGTGGCGCTGCGCTGGGATTACATGCGCAGGATACGCCCAAATATGATCAGCATAAAGTGTTTTCGCCCCTGTTTTACCCGGCCGATGGTACGGAGTTCCGCTCTGCCGCAGGCAAGCCCGGGCCGAAGTACTGGCAAAACCATGCTGACTATAAACTGAACGTGACGCTGGATACGGCCAAGCACCGTGTAACCGGCAGAACGCTGATCAGCTATACCAATAACAGCCCCGACGAGTTGGGTTTCCTGTGGCTGCAGCTCGATCAGAACATCTATCGCGAGGATTCGCGCGGCGAGGCCACCAGCCCTGTTGAAGGCGGCCGCTTCAATAACAAAACCTTTACCCAGGGAGACGAGATCAAAGACGTGTACATTATCGAAAACGGCAAATCTGAAAAAGCCGATTATTTAGTGACCGACACGCGCATGCAGATCAAACTGAGCCATAAGCTGAAATCAGCCGGCGGAAAGTTGCAAATACGTATCGACTATGCTTTTGATGTGCCTGAATACGGCACCGACCGTATGGGCCGCATCCTGACCAAAAACGGCTGGATATACGAAATAGCCCAGTGGTACCCGCGCATGGAAGTATATGACGATGTGACCGGCTGGAACGTGATCCCTTACTTAGGCGCGTCGGAGTTTTACCTGGAATATGGCGACTTCGATTATACTATTACCGCTCCCGCCAATTTGGTTGTAGTGGGTTCGGGTGAGCTGATGAACCCAACCGAGGTGTTAACACCCAAAGTGATCCACAGGATTGCCCTTGCAAAAAACAGCGACAAAACGGTGATGATCAAGGACTCGGCCGATCTGAACGATCCGTCAATGTATCCCCATAAAGCCAGCCTTACCTGGCATTTTGCCTGCAAAAATGCCCGCGACGTATCATGGGCAGCTTCCAAAGCGTTTATCTGGGATGCGGCACGCATCAATTTGCCGGGCGGCAAAAAGGCGCTGGCGCAATCGGTTTACCCGATAGAAAGCAAAGGCGAGAAAGCCTGGAGCCGTTCGACCGAATATGTTAAAGGCGCTATCGAGCTTTATTCGAAGGAATGGTTCGGGTACACTTACCCGGTAGCTACAAACGTAGCGGGTACGGTAGGCGGTATGGAGTATCCCGGCATTGTATTTTGCAGCATGCGCGACCGCCAGGGCAGCCTGTGGGAAGTGACCAATCACGAGTTCGGGCATAACTGGTTCCCCATGATCGTGGGTTCGAACGAGCGTAAATACGCCTGGATGGATGAGGGCTTTAATACCTTCATCAATAAAGTTGATACCAAAGTGTTCAACAACGGCGAGTATTTTGAACCGCAGGATGCCGAAAAAGATGCACCTGCCATGTTCCAGCCGGGCGCTGATGCAATAATGAGCACCCCCGATGTGATCCAGGCCAATTACTTAGGCTATGCAGCTTATGAAAAACCGGCACTGGGTTTAAAAATATTGCGCGAGCAGATATTGGGTAAGAAACGTTTTGATTTTGCTTTTCAAACCTATATTAAACGCTGGGCGTTCAAACACCCGACGCCGTGGGACTTCTTCCATTCGATGGACAATGCCGCAGGCGAGGACCTGAGCTGGTTCTGGCACGAGTGGTTCTTTACCACCTGGAAGGACGACCAGGCCATGAAATCGATCGATTATATTGACGGCGATCCTTCAAAAGGTTCGCTGATCACCATCGAGAACAAGGATGAAATGGCATTGCCGGTAACGGTTGAGATCAAAGAGGAAAATGGTAAAGTATCGAAGGTGAATCTGCCGGCCGAAATATGGCAGCGCGGCGGAACCTGGACATTTGCCTTTAAATCGACTTCAAAGATCATTTATGCGTTGCTCGACCCGGATCACGTGTTGCCGGATATTGACCCTGACAACAATGCTTTGAGCGGCATTACCATGGAAAAAGGCGTAACAGCAGCTTCGGTTGTTAAGGCTTATTTTGACGCCATAGGCGGCGAGCAGCGCGTAAAAGATATCAAGGATCTGACGATCAACTCGGAAGGGGTGATCCAGGGCTTTACACTCGACAGGGTGAATAAATTTAAAATGCCG
>DASZWG010000393.1:0-2261 GCA_035546675.1 Mucilaginibacter sp.
TACCCCGGTTGATTCAACGCTGATCCCGACAGGGAAAATTGAACCCGTAAAAGGCACACCGTTCGATTTTACCAAGCCGGCAACCATAGGCTCTCGCATCAATGACGATAACCAGCAATTGAAGAACGGCAAAGGCTACGACCATAATTTTGTGCTGAACAAACACAATATGTCTCAGCCTGTGGCCATCGTCAAAGGGGATAAAACCGGCATCGTAATGGAGATCTATACCGATCAGCCTGGGTTGCAGTTTTACAGCGGCAACTTTATGCAGAGTAAGAACACGATGAAATACGGCGAAAAAGACGATCATCGTACCGCCTTTGCCATGGAAACCCAGCATTTTCCTGATTCGCCCAACCAGCCGCAGTTTCCCACTACGGTGCTGAAACCGGGGCAGGTATACCAATCGGAAACCATTTACCAGTTCAAAACCAAATAAAAGGACATTCGGAAAACATTCTGCTGAACACTATTATTTACCTTTACGGATCGTAATTCAAATCGGGAAGACGAATTGTTAACGGATAATCACGGCAGAAAGATCAATTACCTGCGCCTGGCGGTGACAGACAGGTGTAACCTGCGCTGTTTTTATTGTATGCCCGAAGAGGGCCTGCAATGGCTGTCGCGCGAAGATCTGATGACCTATGAGGAAATGCTGCGCATTTGCAGCCTGCTGGTCCACATGGGTATCGAAAAGATACGCATTACCGGGGGCGAGCCTTTCGTGCGGAAAGACATGATGAAGTTTCTAACGTCATTGTCGAAGTTAAACCGGCTTAAGGAATTAACGATCACGACCAACGGCGTACTTACCGCGCCATTGGTGCCGGAGCTGAAGAAGCTGGGTATCAAAACCGTAAACCTGAGCCTCGATACGCTGGACGCGAACCGTTTTTTCGCCATTACGTGCCGGGACGAATTTGCTAAAGTGATGGATACATTAGATGCTTTGCTCAAACACGGCATACAGGTAAAGATCAACGCAGTGGTGATGGAAGGCAAGAACACGCAGGATATTATCCCGATGGCCGGGTTGACCAAAGACCTGCCGGTAAGTGTGCGCTTTATAGAAGAAATGCCCTTCAACGGCGAGGGGCATGTTTATAAAGGACTGCAATGGGATTATATGCGTATTATGGAGCATATTCGTGAGCAATTCCCGTCGCTGCAAAAGCTGGATGATCCGGCTTATTCTACTTCGAACAACTATCATATACCCGGGCATAAAGGCGATATCGGCGTCATAGCGGCTTACTCGCGCACCTTTTGCGGCACTTGTAACCGCATCAGGATAACGCCGCAGGGAGTATTGAAGACCTGCCTGTACGATGAAGGCGTGCTGAACATCCGTGATCAGATGCGTTCGGGCAGCCGGGATGACGAAATCCGGACAAGTTTATTGCAGGCGCTTGGCAACAGGCCGAAGGATGGCCGCGAAGCGGAACAATTGCGCAATATCAACGATCCGGCGCACGAATCTATGGCGACCATAGGAGGCTGAAGCATGATAACCATCGAACAGGCCGAAAAACTGATCTTAGCTGAAGCCAGGGACTTCGGAACCGAAACTATTCCCTTCAGTCAGGCTTTGGGCCGTGTGCTGGCGGAAGATATTGTTGCCGACCGCGACCTTCCCCCCTTCGACCGCGTGATGATGGACGGGATTGCTATTACTTACAGCGCTATTGAGCAGGGAGTATCTTCCTTTAGAGTGACCGGCACACAAGCGGCCGGTGATGAACCTGTTGACATCAAAAACCCGGATGAATGTATCGAGATCATGACGGGGGCGGCGCTGCCCGGCACTGCCGATACAGTGGTACGATACGAGGATACAGAAATTAAAAACGGCATCGCAAGATTACTTGTGACCAGTATTCAAAAGGGACAAAGCCTGCATTTGCAAGGTGCGGACAGGAAAAAGGGCGATGTGGTTATTCCTTCAGGAAGGGTAATCTCCCCCACGCTAATCAATACTATCGCATCTGCGGGCAAAACACTGCTGCTGGTCAAAAAGCTGCCGCGCGTTGTTATTATTTCATCAGGTGATGAATTGGTTGATATTGACGAACAGCCTTCGCCCATCCAGATCAGGAAATCCAACAGCTACACGATACAGGCGATATTGAGTCAGCATCGAATACAGGCGGATCTGCTACATATTCCCGACGACGAGGCTGTTACTCGCGAGAAAATCAGGCACGGGCTTGCCAACTACGATGTGATACTGATGACCGGCGGTATCAGCATGGGCA
>DASZWG010000394.1:0-9564 GCA_035546675.1 Mucilaginibacter sp.
AATTTCACCATACCGGGTGCAGGGGTGTTCCAGTACATCTCTTTCCGTATGGCTATGGCTGTCATTACTTCTCTTATTATTACCACAGTCTATGGTCGCCGGCTGATCGATTACCTGCGGTATAAGCAGGTAGGCGAAACCATTAGGAACCTGGGTCTTGAGGGGCAGATGCAAAAAGCCGGTACCCCTACCATGGGTGGGATTATCATCATCCTGGGTATTGTTATTCCGACGCTGTTATTCGCTAAGCTGGGCAATGTATATGTGATCCTGATGCTGATAACCACACTATGGCTGGGCACGATAGGTTTTCTTGACGACTACATTAAAGTATTTAAAAAGAACAAAGAGGGCCTGGCCGGTAAGTTCAAAATATTCGGACAGGTGGGTCTTGCACTGATCATCGGACTTACGATGTACTCCAGTCCCAGTATCATTATCCGGCAGGAAGTTAAGCCGCCGATCAAATATGATGTACCGGTCGAGTTTCATATGAAGGGCAATAAACCGGTTTATACGCAGGATATCCGGTCGACCAAGACGACCATGCCTTTTTATAAGAATAACGAGTTCGATTACGGTAAGGTGCTCAAATTCCTCGGAAAAGGTTATGAAAAATATGAATTGCTGGTTTTTATGGCCTTCGTCATTTTCATCATAACCTTCATTTCCAACGGTGCCAATATTACAGATGGTATCGACGGCCTGGCCACGGGTACATCGGCCATTATCGGTATCACGCTGGCTATCCTGGCTTATGTGTCGGGTAATACCCTCATCGCCGACTACCTCAATATCATGTATATACCCAATTCGGGCGAGATGGTGGTATTTGCAGGTGCATTTGTGGGGGCGTGTGTGGGTTTCCTGTGGTACAATTCGTACCCCGCTCAGGTATTTATGGGCGATACAGGCAGCCTGGCCATCGGAGGGATCATAGCCGTATTTGCCATTATGATCCGAAAAGAACTGTTGCTGCCTTTACTATGCGGAATATTCGTGATCGAAAACCTGTCGGTGATCATGCAAGTGTCATGGTTTAAATACACCAAAAAACGATCCGGTGCGGGCCGCAGGATATTCCTGATGGCGCCGCTGCATCATCATTACCAGAAAAAGGGCTTTCATGAGGCAAAGATCGTTACACGCTTTTGGATCATCGGCGTTTTGCTGGCAATAGTAACGATAGTGACGCTGAAGCTGAGGTAAGGCCCCTCCCGGCCTCCCCTAAGGGGAGGTGTTAAAAGGGATAGTTAAAAATAATGAACGAAAACAATAAAATATTCAAAACTCAAACTCCTCCCCTTAGGGGAGGCCGGGAGGGGCTTGGGCTTTTAGTCATTCTCGGCGCGGGCGAAAGCGGCGTGGGGGCGGCTTACCTGGCCCAAAAGGTTGGGTACGATGTTTTTGTTTCGGATTTCGGCGCTATCGCAGAACACTACAAAAAACAACTGTCGGACTGGGGAATACAATTCGAAGAGAATCAGCATACGGAAAAGCAAATACTCAAGGCAACCGAAGTGATCAAAAGCCCGGGCATACCGGATAAGGCTGTGATCGTTAAAAAGATCAGGCAAATGGAGATACCGGTTATTTCGGAGATCGAATTTGCCGGCAGGTATACCAATGCTAATATCATCGGTATCACGGGATCGAACGGTAAAACTACCACTGCCAGCCTTACCTACCATATTCTGAAAAACGCTGGGTTGAATGTAGGGCTGGCGGGCAATATCGGCAACAGCTTTGCCTACCAGGTGGCCACCGGGCAATTCGATCATTATGTGCTCGAACTGAGCAGCTTTATGCTGGACGATATGCACCGTTTCAGGGTCAACATAGCAGTATTGCTGAACATCACGCCCGATCATTTGGACCGGTACGACTATAAGCTTGAGAATTACGCCGCATCCAAATTCCGGATCACACAGAACCAGGCAGCGGATGATTATTTCATTTACTGTGCCGACGACCCGGAAACATTAAAGGTAATGGAAGGCAAAAAGATAGAGGCGCAGCAACTTCCCTTCTCAATTAAAAAAAAACTTTCGTTGGGAGCATATCTCGACCAGAACAATATTATCATCAACACAACTAAAGACCATTTTCAAATGTCGATCAACGAGCTGGCCCTGCAGGGCAAACACAACATTTACAACTCCATGGCTTCGGGCATTGTAGCCAGGGTGCTCGAAATACGGAACGAGGTCATACGCGAAAGTATGGGCAGTTTCCGCAGCATTGAGCACCGGCTGGAGTTTGTCGCGAAAATATCGGGCATCAGTTTTATTAACGATTCCAAGGCTACCAATGTCAATTCGACCTGGTATGCCCTGGAAAGCATGACAACCGATGTGGTATTAATATTAGGCGGCGTAGACAAAGGCAACGATTACAGTATGCTGAATGAGCTCGTAAAGCAGAAGGTAAAAGCCATTGTTTGCCTGGGTAAGGATAACCGCAGGATACACGATGCATTTGAAGATATGGTCGACATCATTGTCAATACATTTTCGGCGCAGGAAGCCGCGCAGGTGGCCTATCACCTGGCCAAGAAAGGCGATACGGTGCTTTTGTCGCCCGCTTGCGCCAGCTTCGACCTGTTTAAAAATTATGAAGACAGGGGAAGGCAGTTTAAACAGGCGGTGAAGGAGTTATGACCCCCTAACCCCCTGAAGGGGGAATGGAGGTTAGGCAGAAATGAAGATTTTGAAAAAATAAATTAAAAGGCGCTCCCCCTTTAGGGGGCTGAGGGGTATGAACAAGATACTTAACAATACAAAAGGCGACCGGTGGATATGGCTCATCGTGATATTGTTATCAGCTATTTCGCTGTTGGCAGTGTACAGTTCGACCGGCACTTTGGCTTATAAACGCGGTGTAGGGGTTGAATCCATCCTGATGAAGCACCTGGCTATGATGGTAGGCGGCCTGGCGCTGATGTATATCTCGCATAAGCTGGATTACCGTTACTACGCAGGTATATCCAAGCTGCTGATGATCATCACCATTCCGCTGCTGTTATACACACTTGTTTTCGGGGCGCATATCAACAATGCCAGTCGCTGGATAGCAATTCCCGGTACCGGGTTAAGCTTTCAGACCTCCGACCTGGCAAAGCTGGCGCTCATCACATACCTGGCGCGTACGCTATCGCGTAAGCAGGAAAACATCAAGGACGTAAAGCAATCCTTCATTCCGATCATGGGTGCGGTTTGTCTTGTATTTATTCTGATCGCACTCGCCAACCTTTCTACTGCGCTCATGTTGTTTGGAGTAAGTATACTGCTGCTCATCATCGGGCGTATCAGCATTAAGCAGATTGCGGTAACCTGTCTTGCAGGCGGTGTTTTATTCGCAGGTGTGGTGTTTCTCGGACCGCGCCGGGCGGTTTACCGGTCGCGCATGCATACTTTCCTGCATCATGATAAAGCAAGCGGGGATAAGGCATTTCAATCGGATCATGCTAAAATAGCCATTGCCACAGGCGGAATATTTGGCAAAGGACCGGGCAGGAGCGAAGAACGCAATTATCTGCCCGAGTCCTACTCGGATGAAATATACGCCATCATCGTGGAGGAGTATGGACTTATAGGCGGCGTAGCCCTGGTTGGCATTTACTTGTTTTTGCTTTACCGCTGCATCAAGATCGTAACCAAAGCGCCAAAGGCCTTCGGAGCTTTGCTGGCGGCTGGGTTAAGCTTTAGTCTGACGATACAGGCATTCGCCAATATGGCGGTAGCAGTAGGTTTGGGCCCGGTTACCGGGGTGCCGTTACCGCTGGTCAGCATGGGCGGAACATCCATTTTATTTACAAGTGTAGCGTTCGGTATTATCCTTTCGGTAAGCCGGGATATAGACGAACCCAAAAAGGTGATTGTGGGTGAGATAAGAGAGGTGGCGATAGCATGATGTGTAAATGTGCGGATATGCAGATTTGAAAATGAAATATAAAAATCATGGGCCATCGGCAATGGACAAAATCTAAATAAATAATCGGTGAAATCAGCTAAAGGAAAGAGAGTAATTATCAGCGGTGGAGGTACAGGAGGGCATATTTTCCCTGCTATTGCCATTGCCAACGCGCTGCGGCGGATCGACCCCGATACAGAGATTTTATTTGTGGGCGCGAAGGGCCGGATGGAGATGGAAAGGGTGCCTGCCGCGGGATACAGTATCATCGGGCTGGATATCCAAGGTATACAGCGAAAATCGGTCCTGAAAAACCTGTTGTTCCCTTTCAGGCTTTTGGGGAGTGTTATGAAGTCGCTAAGGATCATAAAAGAATTCAAGCCGGACGTTGCGGTAGGTGTGGGCGGATATGCTTCAGGGCCGTTGCTCTATGCGGCGTCGTTAAAAAAAATACCCTGCCTGATACAGGAGCAGAATTCGTTCGCCGGTATCACGAACAAAAGATTGGGAAAGAAGGCCGCAAAGATATGCGTCGCTTTTGACGGTATGGAACAGTTTTTCCCGGCAGATAAGATCATTAAAACGGGGAACCCTGTACGAAAAGACTCGATTGCCATTGAGGGAAAACGCGAGCAGGCTTTGAAAGAGTTTAAGCTGTCGCCGGATAAGAAAACTATCATCGCCATAGGCGGCAGCTTGGGTGCACGTACCATTAACGAAAGTGTTTTGGCCGGGTTGGACAAGATCATCGCGGAGGATGTGCAATTGGTATGGCAAACCGGGAAGCTTTATTACGGCGGGATAAAAGATACCATCGGCAATACGCCGGTCAATATCCAGGTGATGGAATTTTTGAACCGGATGGACCTGGCCTATGCAGCAGCCGATGTGATCATATCACGGGCGGGTGCGGGTACGATAGCCGAATTGTGCATAGTGGGCAAACCGGTCATCCTGGTGCCCTCGCCCAATGTGGCCGAGGACCATCAGACCAAAAATGCGCTCAGTTTGGTGAAGGAAAATGCGTGCGAATACATCCCGGATGTGGATGCAATGAAGAAATTGATCCCGGCGGCTTTGGAGCTGTTGAAGGACGAAAAAAGACAAAAGGAATTAAGTGCCAACCTCAAAAAGCTGGCGTTGCCGGGTGCGGATGAAGTGATTGCGCAAGAGGTTTTTAAAATTGCTAAGTAGAATTAGTCATTAAGTTATTAGGTCATTGAGCCATTTTTAATAAAGTCAATGACATAATGACGAAATGCCCCAATGACGAAGAAAAAATGGAATTGCAGAACATTAAGCGGGTATACCTGGTAGGCATAGGCGGCATCGGAATGAGCGGCCTGGCTAGGTATTTCGCGCATTTGGGCTGCATTGTTTGCGGTTATGACCGTACATCGACTGATCTGACTGATCAATTACGTAATGAAGGCATACAAGTGGTATTCGACGACCTTACTGACCTGATACCGATTAGTTTCCAAACGCCGGATGAATGTACGCTGATCATTTACACCCCCGCCATACCGCGTGATTCGGCCATATTTAACTTTTTTAAGGATAGTGGATTCGACCTGTATAAGCGCTCACAAGTGCTTGGCCTCATCAGCAAAAGTAAATTTACCATTGCGGTTGCCGGAACACATGGAAAGACAACCACTTCGTGCATGATCGCGCACATCCTGAAGGATTCGGGAACTGATTGTTCGGCATTCCTGGGCGGAATAGCCTCCAACTATAACAGTAATGTGCTGTTTGGTAAAAACAACATCGTAGTAGTCGAGGCGGATGAATATGACCGCTCTTTCCTGACGCTGTACCCGGATATCGCGGTCATCACATCGATGGATGCCGATCACCTGGATATTTACGGTGATCACAACCACCTGATCGATTCATTCAGAAAGTTTGCTTCACAGATCAAAGATAACGGCACGCTGATCTTTCATGAAGACCTGCCATTTACCATTGGCACTACTTACAGTGCGCACGGTTACGCCGACGCATACGGCACCAATATTCGCGTGGAAGACGGAGATTTTTATTTCGATTTCAGAGATGAGCGGACATCGATCACCAATATAAAGCTGGGCATGGCCGGCATCCACAACATCGAGAACGCGACGGCTGCTATTGAGGTTGCGCTCAAAGTGGGAGTGGCACCCGAACTGATCAAAAAAGCACTTGGCTCATTTAAAGGAGTAAAGCGGCGTTTTGAATATATCGTTAAGAACAAAGATCACATTTATATCGATGATTATGCGCATCATCCCGAGGAGTTGAGAGCCGCCATCACATCGATCAGGAAATTATATCCCGGCAAAAAGCTCACTACGATCTTTCAGCCGCACCTGTACACCCGCACCCGGGATTTTGCGGATGACTTTGCAGAGGTATTGGATATGAGCGACGAGCTTATTATGCTGGATATTTACCCGGCCCGTGAACTGCCCATTGAAGGCGTCAGCGCGGATCTGATACTCGGCCGTATGAAATTGTGGAATAAGCGGAAATGTGGAAAACAAGAAGCGGTTGATTTAGTGCAAATTGAAAAACCTGAACTACTTTTAACGGTAGGGGCAGGCGATATAGATCAACTGGTGCAACCTTTAAAAAACGCATTGGAAAATGTTTAAGAAGCGCATCTGGAGACACATATTGGTGGGGTTTGCCTGGACTATCAGTCTGGGGGGCCTCGTCGTGCTGATGAGCTTCATCCAATACAAAAAATCAGGCGTGCTTTGCAAAGAGGTAAAGGTTTATATACCCGGCGACCAGCTTTTTATCGACCGGGCCGAAGTGGATAACATCCTGAAGATACGCAGCCATAAATTGGTGGGGCGAAAGATGGAGGATATCAATATTCACAACCTGGAACAGGAGCTGAAGGCCAACCCCTTTATAGAGTCGGCTACGGTTTATGCCGATATGGACGGCGTGATCAAGGTCGAGATCAGCCAGCGCCAGCCGATATTGCGGGTAATGAACCAGTTCGACCAGGATTTTTATATCGACCAGGACGGGTTGAAGATTCCCCTGTCGTCGAATTTTACCGCAAGGGTATTAACGGCAAACGGGTATATCGAAGAGGTTTTCGGGCACAAGGTGGACACCTTGCATACCGATGTAGCAAGGGAACTGTACAAAACGGCGGATTTCATTAACCGGGATTCGTTGTGGAGCGCACAGATATCGGAAATATATGTGAACCAGGACCATGAAATGGAACTGATACCCCGCGTGGGCACCAACAGGATATTGCTGGGCAATGCCGACTCGCTGGAATCGAAATTCCACAGGCTGTATGTATTTTACAGGGAAGCCATGCCGAGGGTTGGATGGGACAGGTACAAGCTGATCAACATCAAATATTCGGGAGAGGTAGTTGGGGTCAAGAGCGACAGTTTCAAAAAGGACTCGCTCAGGGCGGTTGCCAGGGAAGATTCATTAAAAAAGGATAAAGACACGTCTCAAATACAAAATTAATTATGGACAAAAGTTCGACACACGAGAAAAGTTCACCGATCATCGTAGGATTGGACATCGGAACGACCAAGATCTGTGCCATTGTTGGGCGGCGCAGTAAAAACGGCAAAATTGAGGTGCTCGGCATAGGTAAAGCCGAGTCGGCCGGTGTGACCCGCGGCATGGTTTCGAACATCGATAAAACTGTACAGGGCATAACGCGGGCGGTCGAGGATGCCAGCGCGCAATCGAACGTCGAGATACGCGTGGTGAACGTAGGCATAGCGGGTCAGCATATCAAAAGCCTGCAGCACAGGGGACTGATCACACGCCGTGATCTGAATACCGAGATCGGCCGGAAGGATATCGACAAGCTGGTAGAAGATATGTATAACCTGGTGATGCCGCCGGGCGAGGAGATCATCCATGTGCTGCCGCAGGAGTTTACGGTTGACAATGAGCCGGGTATCAAGGACCCCATCGGTATGGCAGGTGTGCGGCTTGAAGCCAATTTCCATATCATTTCAGGCCAGGTAACAGCGATCAAAAACATCGTAAAATGTGTAAATAAAGCCAACCTGGAGAGCCAGGAACTGATTTTGGAGCCCCTGGCATCGTCCGAATCAGTATTGAGCGATGATGAAAAGGAAGCCGGAGTTGTGCTGGTGGATATTGGCGGCGGAACGACCGACGTGGCGATCTTCCACGAAGGTATCATCCGGCATACGGCGGTTATCCCGTTCGGCGGTAACAGCGTGACGGAAGATATCCGTGAAGGCTGCTCGGTAATGCGTAACATTGCCGAACAGCTCAAGATCAGATTTGGCTCGGCACTGGCTGATGAGAACAAGGATAACGAGATCGTATGCGTGCCGGGTTTGCGCGGCCGCGAGCCAAAGGAAATTTCGGTCAAGAACCTGGCTTATGTGATCCAGGCCCGTATGGAAGAGATTGTAGAGCATGTTTATTACGAGATCAAATCATCGGGTTATGAGAAAAAACTGATTGGCGGGATCGTAATAACCGGCGGTGGGGCGCAGTTGAAGCACCTGCCGCAATTGGTTGAATACGTGACCGGGCTTGATTGCCGCGTGGGTTATCCTAATGAGCACCTGGCCAAGAACGAGGTTTTACCCAAAGCTACTTACGAAGAGTTGCAGAGCCCTACGTTCGCAACAGGCATCGGGTTGCTGATCAAAGGCATCCAGAAAACAGAGTATATGGATGCTTCAATACAGCCTGAGTTAAAGACCGATAAGGCAAAATATACCGATGACCGCAAGTTTGGCTTGCTGGGCAAATTGCTCGAAACCGGGAAGAAATTTATCCGTGATGACATCAAGGATGAGGACTTCCTCAAATAATTATTAACAAAAAGAGACTTTTCAACAATATTGACAATTGTGGAAAAACATTGTTGAAAAAGTTATAATATTACGAATAGGTTAAAGTAAATATTGGTTGTTCACACTTAGCTGAAAATTAGGAATATGCAATTTGAGATGTTAAAAGAAAAGTCCTCCATCATCAAGGTAATTGGTGTTGGCGGTGGTGGCGGTAATGCGGTGAACCACATGTATAAGCAGGGCATTAACGGAGTCGATTTCATAGTATGCAATACCGATGCACAGGCTCTTGAACTGAGTCCGGTACCCAATAAAGTTCAATTGGGATCAAGCCTGACCGAAGGCATGGGAGCAGGTTCGATACCGGAAGTAGGTAAAAATTCAGCGATCGAAAATATTGACGATATCAAACTGATGCTGGGCAGCAATACCCGCATGTTGTTTATCACGGCAGGTCTTGGCGGCGGAACCGGTACCGGTGCAAGCCCCATCATTGCAAAGGCGGCTCGCGAAATGGATATACTGACCGTGGGCATCGTAACAACACCTTTTTCTTTCGAAGGCAAGCGCCGTAAGATGCAGGCCGAAGAAGGGTTAGAAGAATTGAAAAAATATGTTGATTCGTTCCTCGTAATATCGAACGACAGGTTGCGCCAGATATTCGGTAACCTGACGCTGGGTTCGGCGTTCGCACAGGCGGACAACATATTGACCACTGCCGCAAAAGGCATTGCAGAGATCATTACGCTGCCGGGCTATATCAACGTTGACTTTAAGGACGTGCGCACGGTAATGAAGGACAGCGGCGTATCTATCATGGGCAGTTGCTCGGCCGAAGGAG
>DASZWG010000395.1:0-2383 GCA_035546675.1 Mucilaginibacter sp.
CTTTGCAGCAGTGCAGCGATCTCCTTATCAGCTCCGCTGTCCGTGAGCACACCTTTGAAAGCGCCCGATCCGGCCACGATAAGCAGTACCAGTGAAACATCCTTAACGGCGTGTGCACATTGGTGACCGATGTGTTTCATATCCATACCCTGTTTAATACCCAGGGTGTAGGTAGCTACGATAAGCGAAATGAGCATGACGATAGGTGCATCGCCCAGAAATGCGATAGTCCGGTGAAAAGCGCCGTGACTATGATCAAAATTAAGGTATATGGTCGCACCCATCAGCAGCATAACCGGCAGCAGGGCGGTGAAAAAGCTGATGAAAGTCCCAGGCAGCTTTTCTTCGGGGATTTCCTCTGCCATAAAAGTGGCCAGTGGCTTAACGTCAATTTTTTGTAAAGTGCGCGATAACAGCGGCCCCGCAACGATGATAGCCGGGATGGCCAGCATCATACCGTAGATTAGCGTCTTGCCCATATCGGCATGGAACAAGCCAACAAGCGCCGTAGGCGAGGGGTGGGGCGGTAAAAAACCGTGTGTGACGGAAAGAGCCGCAAGCATAGGCAAACCGATGTACACCGCGTGCAGTTTGTATTTGTACACGACTGAAAAGATGAGCGGTACCATGAGAACAAACCCCGTTTCGTAAAACAGCGGTATACCGATGATAAAGCCCACAAGCACCAGCGCCCATTGAATGTGTTTAATGCCAAAGCCGCTGACCAGCGTGTCGGCTATCCGTTGGGCCGCGCCGCTTGCGGCGACTAATTTACCGATCATGGCGCCGAGGCAAATGATGATGGCAATACCGCCGAACGTATCGCCCAGTCCTTTTTCAACCGATTTGGTGACCTTATCGAGCGGGATACCCAGTAAAAGACCCGCAGTGAGCGAGACGATCAGAAATGTGATGAAGGGGTTTATTTTTGCCCAGCTCACTAAAAGGACGAGCAGGATGATGCAAAAGAGAATAGTTAATAATACCATTGAGCAGATGCTAATTCAGGTTAAAAAGCTGTATGGCTAAAAGTAGTAACAATAGTTGAGTTTTTTTGATACCGGGTTCAATTCGGTTTTAAAATATCTTTTTAGATTCGTGTAAAAATCATGTTATGAAACTGATCCCATATCTGCATTTTAACGGCAACTGCGAAGAAGCGCTGAATAATTACATTGAAATATTTGGCGGCTCAGGCGGCGTTACCAGCCGTTTTGGAGATGCGCCCTCGTTCCCTGTACCGGATGACTATAAGAACAAAGTGATGCACGCTCACCTGGAGTTTGATGATAACGTCATTTTCATGTCCGACTGCGGTCCTGGCCGCACCATAGAACATGGCAACGGCATTGCGATGAGCATCGGGCTGGAAGACGAGGCGCAGACGCATGCAATATTTGACCGCTTAGCCGAAGGCGGGCAGGTCATTATGCCCCTGGAAAAGCAGTTTTGGGGTGATATTTTCGGGCAGCTAATCGATAAATATGGCATCCGCTGGATGCTGAATTGCCACTAAAACATATTTCAAACAGGCAGAGCAGCCGAAAGCCGTAAATGCTTGTGCTTCCGGATGCCAGCGTAAGGGTCATTTGTTAAAAATCATCCGAAAGTATGAGTTCCTGCTTAGAATTGTTCGCTAATTTTGGATTCAAAAAAAACTAAAGAAATTATTATATGAAGAAAGTAACAGGCATCGGCGGCATATTCTTTAAATGCAATGATCCTAAGGCAATGAAAGAATGGTATTCCAAAAATCTAGGGTTCGGCAATGAAGAGTACGGTACAAACTTTGAATGGCGCGAGGCGGACAGCGATAAGGCCGGTTCGACGGTTTGGAGTCCTTTTTCGGCCAATACGAAATACTTTGAGCCCTCAACCAAAGATTTCATGATCAATTACCGGGTCGAAGATATCGAAGGCCTTATCGATCAGCTAAAAAAAGACGGCATAACCGTTGTTGACGAGATAGCAAGTTACGAATACGGCAAATTTGTTCATATCCTCGATCCCGAAGGGAATAAAATAGAGCTTTGGGAACCTGCTGATTAAGGTTTGGGATAGAAATGGGAGGGTGTGGACTAAATGATATTTTAGTTCTCACCCATTCAAACATGACCATTATTATTAAATGTCCAACATGACATAGCCCAATCGTCATGCCCATAAAGGACATTTTAAATTTTAACAATCGCATTATTTTTTAAGACGAAAATTGAAACGATCTTCGGGGGACTGATTTATGACAAAAAAGCGCTACGTCTTTCTGGTACTGATACTTGGATTCCTGATTGCGCTCAGCCCGTTTTCCATCGATATGTACCTGCCCGCTTTTGGCGACATAGCACGTTCGCTGCATACGGTCAGCGCCCGGGTCGATTTGTCC
>DASZWG010000396.1:0-3234 GCA_035546675.1 Mucilaginibacter sp.
GGACCGCAACAGCACTTTTATTAACCCCATGTGCGGATCGGGTACGCTGGCGATCGAGGCGGCATTGCTGGCGACAGACAAAAGTCCGGGCTTTTTCAGGATGAACTACGGCTTTATGCATATCCTGGGATATGACGAGGAAGTATTCTTCGCCGAAAGGCGCAAACTGAAGGACAAGGCTAAAAAGCAGCTTGATTTTAAGATCGTCGCAACCGACCTGTCGGCCGATGCCATCGATGTTTCCCGCAAGAATGCCAAAACGGCGGGTGTAGAACATTTGATCGATTTTGACGTTTGTGATTTTGCCGATACAGCCGTACCCGAAGAAAAAGGCATTATTATGTTCAACCCGGAGTACGGCGAACGTTTGGGCACGCATACCAAACTGGAGGCAACGTATAAACGCATAGGCGACTTTATGAAGCAAAGCTGCAAGGGGTACCGGGGCTATATTTTTACCGGCAACCCCGACCTGGCAAAAAAGATCGGCCTGCAGGCAAAAAGAAGAATAGAGTTTTATAACGGTAAGCTCGACTGCCGCCTGCTCGAATACGAATTGTACGAAGGCAGCAGAAGAGAGACCAAAGAAATGTAATTTCGCACCCCGATTATGATCATGAAAAAATTCATCTTTCTCATAGCGGCTGTTTCGCTGTCCGTTTGCGGAATGGCGCAAAACAACGATAAGCCGACATTCCCTTTCCAGGGCGGTAATGAAGTGATGGCGCAGTTCTTTCGCGACAGTATTAAGGTATCGCCCGAGATCAGGCATACCAAAGCGTCGGGGGTAGTTATCTTCAAATTCACCGCCGATGAGGACGGCGCAGTTAAAAACCTGGTGATCTACTATGCCGATGATGCCATCCTGGCCCGGCCGTTGGTCGAAGCGCTGAGGAAATCGACCCGTAAATGGATCATCCCCTATAAAGAAAAGCTGCACGATTTTATTATACCCTTCCTGATCAAACTCAACGCACCCGAAAATGGGGACCGCGATATCCAATCACAGGTGTACCGGTATTACTCGCGGCGAAAACCCATTATTGCACGCGATCAAACCCCGCTCGATATGGCCACGCTGCTGCCTACCGTGGTCGTTAATTACGACGCGGATAATTAAATCGAAATAGCCTGGTAAATCCGCCTTTTGTTTTTTGTCGTAAGTGTCATTAACATGACGAGCGATAAAAAGGAACAACTGCCGAATGCGAAAGCAAAGCTGGTAGCAGAAAACATCAGGAAGATAAGGGAATACCGCAACTACACGCAGGAATACCTGGCGGCTAAACTCCATATATCGCAAAACGCCTACAGCAAGATCGAACTCGGTTATACCAAAATAACTGTCGACAGGCTGTTTGATATCGCTGACATCCTGGAGGCGGACCCGCTCCACATCATCCTTCCCGGCAATAAAAATGCGGATGTGATTATTTAAGAACTTACCTGAACCGGGTAAACCTTATTTTTGCAGCGATGCAAAACACGGATCACGCTAAAATTATCGAAAAGACTGTCGCCTTTGTGCGCGAAACACTCAAAAATGCCGAAGGCGGCCACGACTGGTGGCATATTTACCGGGTATGGACCAATGCCAAAAAAATCGCCGGGGGCGAACGCTGCAACCTGCTGGTGGTTGAGCTGGCCGCATTGCTGCATGACATCGCCGATGCCAAATTTCATAACGGCGATGAGGAGATCGGTCCCAAGACCGCGGGAAAATTCCTGAAGTCGGTCCGGGTTGACCAGCAGGTCATCGAGCATGTGCAGCAGATCATCCGCAACATTTCCTTTAAATCGGGCTTTGACAGGCCGAAATTCTATTCCAAAGAGCTGGCTATCGTTCAGGATGCCGACCGCCTGGATGCCATGGGCGCCATTGGGATCGCACGCGCTTTCAGTTACGGCGGTTTCAAAGGACGCGAGATCTACAATCCCGAAACAGAACCCAACCTGAACATGAGCAAAGAAGAATATAAAAATTCAACCGCGCCTACGATCAATCATTTCTACGAAAAACTGCTGCTGCTGCGCGACAAGATGAATACCGCAACCGGGAAGCAGCTTGCTGAACAACGCCACAGCTTTATGGAGTTATATCTTCAGCAGTTTTACAGCGAGGTAAAATAAATTGAATTATTTTTTAGGTTAGTCTAAAAATTATATTAGATTTACCTAATTATTCAAAACTAATTTATTAACAGCCTGTTAATACAGCGCGTATATCTTTACCCGGCTTTATGAAACGACAACTGCTTATCCTGCTGTTATTATTGGGGCTGGTACGCCTGGCGGATGCACAGGATACCCTGCACCAGAAGCCTTTTACCTTTCATTTTCAGCAAACCATCATTACGCAATATAAACCGGCCTTCAGCGCGCCGTATTCCGGCAGGAACAGCCTGATCACCGCCGCCGAAACGCAAACTTCGCTGACCTCAACACTTTTTGGCGGCGCACGCCTATGGAAAGGGGCCGAAGGCTATTTCGATCCTGAATTATCGGGCGGTGCGGGTTTGAGCCAGACGCTGGGTATTGCGGGCTTTCCGAACGGGGAGACCTTCAGGGTTGGCGGGGCGCAGAATAAAATATACATCGCCCGGCTCTACATTACGCAGAACTTTGAATGGGGTAAGGAAAAAGATACCATTGAGGACGACATGAACCAGACCGCAGGCGTCCGCAGCAAAAGATATTTTTCATTCACGATCGGCAAGTTCGGCATGGCCGACTTTTTTGACGACAACGAATTCAGCCACGACCCGCGCACGCAGTTCATGAACTGGGCATTGATGGATAATGCGGCGTGGGACTACCCGGCCAATACACGCGGCTACGTACTGGGCAGCATGGCCGAATTCGGTCAGCCTGACTGGACGCTGCGCTTTGCCTTCACCATGGTAACCACGCAGGCCAACCAATCGGTATGGGACGGCAAATTGGATAAGGCCAATACCGAGACCCTTGAATTGGAAAGGAGATATAAGATCGGCGGCCAAAAAGGGACCCTGCGAATACTCACCTTCCTGAACAACGGCAAATTCGGCAATTACAGTTTAGCCATCGCCCAAAACCCCGCCGCTCCCAATGTGGACAGCACACAGGCTTACGGCAGGCACAAATACGGTTTCGGCATCAATATGGATCAGTACCTGGCCAAAGATTTCGGCGTGTTTGCCAAAGCAAGCTGGAACGACGGGCACACCGAAACCTGGTTCTTTACGGAGATCGACC
>DASZWG010000397.1:0-4182 GCA_035546675.1 Mucilaginibacter sp.
AGAGAACTCCAGGCTGATATTCGGCGTGTGAACGACTGGTATTTTTTTATTTTATTTTTCGCATAAATTATCCATGAACCAGATACAGATCATCTATACCGGGGGGACAATAGGTATGATGACCGACCCCAGGACAAAAACGCTGAAGCCGATCAATTTCGAGCAGATCATGGAGAATGTGCCCGAACTGGAACGGCTGAACTGCAAGATACAGGTACATTCATTCGAACAGATCATTGATTCGTCCAATATGAACCCGCATATCTGGTGCGAGATAGCCGACCTGATCAGGGATAACTATGATAATGTGGACGGCTTTGTGATCCTGCACGGCTCGGATACGATGGCTTTTACCTCTTCGGCATTGAGCTTTATGCTCGAAAACTTGTCGAAGCCGGTCATATTTACCGGCTCACAGTTACCCATCAGCGCGGTGCGGACGGATGCAAAGGAAAACCTGATGACCGCTATCGAGATCGCCAAAGCCAAAAAGAACGACCGTTCGCGTGTGCCCGAGGTTTGCATCTATTTTGATTACAAGCTTTTCAGGGGCAATCGTGCCTTTAAATATAATTCGTCAAAATTCGAGGCTTTCCGGTCGCCCAATTACCCGATACTGGCCGAGTCGGGCGTTCACCTCAAATTCAGCATTAACGATATCCGCCAGCCGGTTGAAGGTCCGCTATGCGTGCATCGCAATTTGGAAAGCGATGTTGCTGTGCTTAAATTATATCCAGGTATCAGCCCGAAAGTAGTGGAGACCATTCTTTCGGCGAATGTGCGCGGTATCGTAATGGAAACCTTTGGCGCAGGCAACACCACTACCGATAAATGGTTTACCGATCTGCTTAAAAATGCTATTGCAGACGGAAAGGTGATCGTTGATATATCGCAATGTAAAGTAGGCACGGTGGAGCTGGGCCGGTACGAAACCAGCAAGGAACTAAAAGATATGGGCGTTGCCAATGGCTACGACATGACCTACGAAGCTGCTATCACTAAAATGATGTTCCTGCTCGGCCAGTACGACGACCCGCTCATCATCAAGGAAATGATGGAAACTGACTTGCGGGGAGAATTGACCGTATCCTGAAGGAGCATGGCATAGTTAAAATTTGTTAAATCCCCCACCGGAAAGCAGCATCGCAGGGCTGAGGCTTTATCTTTGAGATAAACCCCCGCTGTCATGTTCAAAACTTACCTCAAACTGGCTTTCCGCAGTCTGTGGAAGCACAAAACCACCACGCTGATCAACATAATGGGGCTGGCCGTTGGGCTGGCCTGCTGCGCCGTTGTCTTTTTATATTTTCAGCATGAGCTGAGCTTCGACAAAGGCTTTGACCATAGCGATGACATTTACCGTGTTACGTCTTCGTTCGAGGGCGATTTCTCGGCGCCGACAGTCGGCCTGCCTTACGCCAAATATCTGAAAGCTGAGATACCCGAGGTTGAGGACGCAACCCGCATGGACCCGACCATGGGTGCGGTCATCGTCCAGGCCCGGCCCGGCGCAACTCCATATATCGAGAACTCCGGTTACTGGGTTGATCCGAACTTCTTCGATCTGCTGTCGTTTCATTTCCGCTATGGCAATCGTAAAACAGCTTTTTCGGACCCCAATACCGTGGTACTTTCACAATCGCTCTCCAAACGACTATTTAACGGGGTTGATCCTGTAGGTAAGATCTTAAAGGTGGCCGGCTACGACTATACCGTAACCGGTGTTTTTAAAGAAGATTTCCTGAACCACATACAAGCTGATTTCTTTGCCTCGAATCACAGTGATCCCGTTCGCCGGTTAATGGCCAATAGCAATAGCTGGGTGGTAAACGACAACTTTTATACGTACGTCAGGCTGAAGCATGGCTCTGATGTGCAGCATGTGATCACAGAACTGAACGCTTATTTGCAGCGCCACGCAGGCGACGAAATGAAGAAATACAATGATCACATTACCAACTCGCTGCAGGCATTGAAGGATATCCACCTCAATTCGTCCGGGTATGTGGATTACCTGGCTTACAAACAGGGCAATATCAAATACCTGTACCTGCTCACATCAATAGCTTTGGCTATCCTGCTGCTGGCCTGCATCAATTATATGAACCTGGCAACGGCTCATGCCATCAGCCGGGCGCGCGAGGTAGGTGTGCGCCGGGTACTGGGTGCGGCCAAAGGTTCCATCCGAGCCCAGTTCCTCGCCGAAACAATGCTGATCAGCCTTTGCGCAATGCTCGTCTCGCTCGGACTGGCCCTGCTGTTCCTGCCCGTGTTTAACAACCTTACGGGACAAACGCTATCATTCCTTGCGCCCGAAAGCAGTACGCTTGTGCTGTGGCTACTGCTCATTGCTGTCGTGACCGGTTTGGCGGCGGGCTTATACCCTGCCTTTTACCTTTCGGCATTTAACCCGGTAAAGGTGCTGAAGGGCGCTGCAAAGGATTCGGCCGGAGCATTCAGCATCCGCAAAATGCTTATTGTATCGCAATTCATCATTTCCACCTGCCTTATATTCGCTACCATCGTCATCTGGCAGCAGTTGCACTTTATGCTCAGCACCAGGCCCGGTTTTGACGAAGATCAGCAATTAGTATTGACCCTGAACGGCGAACAGGCGCAGCGAAACAGCGCACTGCTTGCGCATGAGCTTGCCGCCAATACCAATTTTAAGTCAGTAACCTATGCCGCCGCACCGCTGATATCGGGCGATATGAACCTGTACTGGTCCAAAAGATCGATCAATGATAAACAAAGCGTCTTCCTGGATTTTGCCGGCCCGAATTACCTGAATACGCTCGGACTTCAGCTAATATCCGGTCGCAATTTCGATCAGCAGACCTTTACCAATACCAACCTGCAGGAAGATATGGAATTACACGATTTTGGCAGGGAGATCGTCCTGAATGAAAAGGCGGCAAAAATGCTGGGGCTCGATCCGGCCACTGCACCGGGTGAATATATTTCGCACCTGCACGATGGCGTTGTTTACAAATATCGTGTAGCGGGCGTGGTAAAAGACTATCATTATTTTTCGCTCCATGCCGAAATAGGTCCGTGCGCTATTATGAACATCAACCCGATCAGGTGCACCACCATCATCGCCAAGATAGACGGCCGCAACGCGCCGGCTGCTGTGGCCTACGCCTCAAAGACCTGGAAAAAGCTGAATCCCGGCAGTCCTTTTTCGTACAGCTTTCTGAACGACATCTTCCGGTCCGACTACATACAGGATCAGCGCGAACAACAGATGATCGGTATTTTTACTGTGCTGGCCATTTTTATTTCGTGCCTGGGATTGCTTGGGCTGATCACCTATTCGCTGGCGCAAAAGACCCGCGAAATTGCCGTGCGCAAAGTGGTCGGTGCACGCGCGGGTCATATTGTAGCGCTGTTCTACCGGCAATATTTTAAATTAGTAGTGATCGCTAATATTATCGCGTTGCCCCTGGCCTGGTATTTTATGCATAGCTGGCTTGGCGGTTTCCCGTACCGCATTAGCATTGGCTGGTGGGTATTCGCCCTGGCGCTGACTGCTGGTGTTGCGGTGGCTTTCTTTACCATAGCCTTTAAAACCATTAAAGCCGCGCGAGCCAACCCGGTCGACAGCCTGCGGGCCGAATAAAAAAATAGCGGCGGGTTTAAGGCCTGCCGCTAAGTTATTTTACAGGGTTTCCAAAGCCCCGATTGCTTCGGGCGGGTACGGCTTTAGCCGCACCGCCTTCCGCAACACTAGATACTTTAGGGGTATTAGTCTCTTTTATATTCGCCCGACATTTCCGCTTGCCACACGTTTGCGGTAAGCATAGTAGAAAATGATCGGGAAAATGAACAGGTTAAATGTGGTATTCGTAATCAGGCCACCTATTACCACAATAGCCAGCGGCTTGGATGCCTCAGAACCGATACCCGTCGAAACCGCTGCCGGCAACAAGCCGATTGCCGCCATCATGGCCGTCATTACCACCGGGCGCAAACGATCTTCAACGCCATCCTTCAGTGCATCCGTAATATTGTTCCAAACCGCGTGGTGTTTCAGCTCGCGAATGTTGGATTTGAACTTGGTGATCAGGATAACGCCGTTCTGCACACAGATGCCGAACAGCGCTATAAACCCGATACCCGCTGATATATTAAAATTGACGCCCGTGACCAGCAACGCCAGGATACCGCCCGCGATGGCAA
>DASZWG010000398.1:0-7913 GCA_035546675.1 Mucilaginibacter sp.
GAAAGGAAGTGCGCTGGCTAATAAAAGCCTGGTTCTCTATCAGTGCCGCAATGTGATCATTAAAGATATTACCTTCCGCCACGCCGGGTGGTTTGCCATACTGGCGACAGGGGTTGATAACCTGACCATCAGCAATGTTAAAATGGACACCAACCGTGATGGCATGGATATCGATTGCTGCCGCAATGTGCACATATCCGATTGCAGTGTTAACTCGCCGTATGATGACGGCATCTGTCTCAAAAGCTCCTATGCGCTGGGTTTTGCGCGTGCGACTGAGAATGTTACGATCACTAATTGCGAAGTAAGCGGTTACGACGAAGGCTCATTCCTGGCCGGTACTTACACCACAGCCGACAGTAATGCCTATCGCACCGGCCGCATCAAGTTCGGTACCGAATCGAACGGTGGCTTCAAAAATATCGCTATCAGCAACTGCGTGTTCGATCATTGCCAGGGCCTGGCGCTTGAAAGCGAGGACGGCGCTTTATTACAGGATGTTACTATCAGTAATATTACGATGAGGAGCATCGTTTCGGCCCCGATCTTTATGCGATTGGGCGCACGTATGCGGGGCCCTCAGGGAACGCCCGTAGGTGAGTTGCACCGTGTTTCGGTGAGCAATATCCGCGTTTACGACGCCAATCCGCGCTTTGGCTGTATCCTTACCGGCATTCCCGGCCACGATCTGCAGGATATCGAACTGAGCAACATCCGCATTTACTACCAGGGCGGCGGTACGGCCGAACAGGCAGAGAAAACAGTTCCCGAACTGGAGAGGAATTATCCCGAACCGTCCATGTTCGGTACCATGCCTTCGTACGGCTTTTACATCCGGCATGCCGACGGGATCAAGTTAAGGGATATCGAGGTTAGTTCTTTAAATGATGACGCCCGGCCTGCCTTTATTTTTGATGATGTAAAAGGTATCGATATGCACAATGTGAAAGGCGAGGTTGAGAAGAGTGTGGAAGAATTTAAGTATAGGAATATGAAGCACTAATTATCTGTCGCATACCAATACTGACTTTTCCTAAGACCGAATAATAGATGATATAGCTGACGTAATCCAAATGTACCTTCCCCGCCATAATCTTGAATGGTCTTTACTGTACCATCATTGTATCTTACGGTCAACATACAAGTTTGGTCATCCGTCCACAGCACTTTATAATTATCATTTAAACTTTTAAGATTGAGATATTCTATTAAACCGAACAATTGATTCAACTTTATAGAATCAATTTTACCTGTAAATCGGCCGGTTTCCGAATTATAGTTATACGCATCATATTCTGCTGTTCCATCCGATTCAATGTGCAAATCGAATACGGGGCATTTGCCAAAGCAAGCTGTTGTAGAAAACGAAAGCTTTCTCACCTTCCTATGATCAATATTCCTGCTGTACTCCACAAATGCTCCAAACTTTACAACCAGTGTGTCATATATCACCGGCTCATCTTTTTGAGCATGCGTATAATATGTTTTCACAATAATTTTTGCTGGTTTCGTAGTGTCTGTACCCGCCAGCACATATTTTTTAAACGTCATCCCGCCGCGTTGACTTATTAGATGAAAATCATAACCGCCTTTACCATTGTCTACCACAGCAACAATATCCGCCCCATTCAAAATAAGATCTGTCAGTCCATCATCATTAATGTCAATCTTCAGGAACTTCACATTGAACAATTTCGATGTTGTATCTGGCTTGACATCAAAAAAAGACCCATCCCACTTTTTACCCACTACTTTTCTGAGAAAAGTATTGACATCGCTGATATTTTTTAATTTATCTATTTCATTTGCCTTGCAACTGAGAGATAAAAGCGCGAACAGTGTAATGATAAGAGTTTTCATGGCAGCATAAAGTTAAAGATTATTCTTCGTAACCTGTTGAGGTTTTGTACTGTCATAGTTCCGGGATACGAAAACATGACCACAAAACTTTACACCGCATCATTTTTCCTCGCTCCACTGTGTTTTGCCGTTTCCAGCTTTTTCTGGCAGAGCGATGGGCAGTATATTCAGTACTCTGTTACTTCGGGTACGCTGCTGATTATGGGCAGTGTTTTCTGGGTATTCGTTTTTATCGCCTTGTTTGATCTTTTAAAAGACAAAGCTCCCCGTTACGCCGCATGGGGATTATTTGTCGCAGTTTATAGCTGTATTTGCGGGGGGTGTAGCTTTTGCCTTGAGAGATATTGCCAGCATTGCTTTTCAAATCCAGCACAAAGCTATGCTCGAAGCGTTTGCCCGGTACCCAGTGTTCGATAATCTTGTTTTCTGGATCGGCGGACCGGCGTTCCCTTCAAGCCTGCTTATACTGGGCATAGTTTTGGCGGCGACAAAAAAGGCACCAGTATGGAAAGGGGTAATGATCGCAATCAGCACCGCCCTTTTTCCGGTCTCACGGATATTCAGAGTCGAATGGATGGCCCATGCCGATGATCTGCTGATACTGATACCATCGGCCTATATTGGAAATGAAATAATAAACAAGAGATTATTTAAGCCGCTACAAAGCGCTTAATACCTTGAATTTCATTTTGTTTTTCGGCCATCTCATTTTCAATATCAAAATCATCCTGCAAACCCAACCAGAATTTAGCTGAATTCCCAAAAAATCTGCTTAAACGTAGCGCAGTATCTGCTGTTATCCTCCTGTTTCCCTTAATAATTTCAGAAACACGTGTTTGCGGAATCCTGGTTTCCTTCGCAAGGCGGTAAGATGTAATATTTAGCGGCAAGAGAAATTCTTCCTGCAATATTTCACCCGGGTGTATATTCGGTAGCTTTTCCATGAATAACAAACAAATTTAATGAATTTTCATCATTGCATTAGTCTTCAGTCCGACCATGGACACGATCAAGTATAAAGCCTCCGTAAGAAGTTTTAAAAAAAAGAAAAGTCCTATCAACCCCTTCCTGCCCCTTCCCCAGGGAAGGAATCGCACAGACCCCGCTTCTTCTCTATTTTACGATCTGACCCAGCACCTCATCGCGCAGGTACTTACTTACGGGCACTTTATAATCCCGCACATGCAGCGTATTGCCTTCAATACTATCGATCTTATCCACCGCAACTACATAAGATTTATGGGTTTGGATAAATTGCTTTGAAGGTAGTTTTTCGAGCAGCGATTTGATGGTCATGTGCGTGATGATCTTTCTTCCATCCAGGTAAATAGCAATGTAATTTTCC
The DNA here is from genome assembly GCA_035546675.1 of Mucilaginibacter sp. GTDB lineage: Bacteria > Bacteroidota > Bacteroidia > Sphingobacteriales > Sphingobacteriaceae > Mucilaginibacter. Next base: position 3,206 of record DASZWG010000398.1, read on the forward strand.
ATTCCCTCCACAAACAGTACGTCATCGAATGCAATCTTTTCGAGCCTGCCGTTCGATTTGACAAACAGATAAGTAACCTCATTTTCTGGGTATGTTTTTTGCGCAAAATAATCCCTGGCCTTCCACGCGGCTTTCAAAAAACGATCATACGATATGGGTTTCAGCAGGTAATCCATCACATCCAGCTCAAAACCATCAATGGCATATTGCTGATAGGCCGTAGTAAATATCACTTTGGGCGGGTTGCGCACCGACCGCAGGAACTCGACCCCGGTAATGTGCGGCATCTGGATATCGAGAAAAAGCAGGTCGACGCTCCGTTTTTGCAGTAAATCGCTCAGTTGCAGCGCATCTTCACACATCCCGGCCAATTCAAAAAAACCGATCTTTTCGATATAACTCTGCAGACCTTTGCGGGCAAAAGGTTCGTCATCGGTTATTACACACGTTATTTTATCGCTCATATTGTATGATCATTTCGGCTATAAAATTATTATCGTTCTTTTCCAGTTTAAGCGAGTGCTTACCAGGGTATAACAGCTCAAGCCGGCGCTTCAGGTTTTCGATCCCTATACCGCCAGCCTTTGAATCCGTTATTTTAAAATCCGGCACCGAGTTCATTACCCTGAAATCGATACGATCCCCGTCAACTTTCGCTTCGATGTCCAGCAGGTAATTACCGCCAACATATTTAAAGGCATTCTCTACCAGCGGCAGGAACAACAGCGGGTATACCAGTTGCCCGTTCAGCTTTGGATCAAAATCAACCTTTAGTTGCAGCTTATCGGTGCTGCGTATTTTTTGCAGATCGATAAAACTTTGCAGGTATTCCATTTCCTGCTTTACGGGCACTTGCTGCTGCTGATCGTACAACTGGTAACGCAGCAATTCCGAGAATTTCTCGATACTCCGCTTGGCGCCCTCTTTATCTTCGTCCATCTGAAAATAGATCGTATTCAGCGCATTGAACAGGAAGTGCGGATGGTATTGCGCCTTCAGAAACTTTAGTTCGGTTTGCAAATGCGCATTAGCCAGTTTCTCTAATTGCACCTTGTTATCCACATAAGCATTTAACCATTTGCTGCTGCGAGCAATGCCATAATAAACGATCGCATACAGCGTGGGTATCATGTTGATGTCGGCCACATCGGCCCAGGATATCCACCAGGCCGGCCAATCCGGGTGCAGGCTCATATCCATCGGCACAAATACCACATTAACCAGTACCAGGTTAGCTCCCACCAGGATGAACAATTCCCGTAATATGCCCGAGTATCTCAACTGTCTCGGCCATCGTTGGTCATAAAACCTGAAAAGCCGCCTGAAAATATAGATCGCTGCATATCCAACCAATATGGTGCAGGTAATCTCGACCGCATTGATATACCAGGCTCTTTGCCAGAAATGCTGGCCAACGTCTGTATCGTGCAGCAGCCTGATGGTGAAGTACACCAGCAAACCATAAACAGCGGGGAATATATACCGGCGAAAAAATTTCATTTCAAAACAAATATCATTAAACCGATTGATTTATGCTGAAAGCGCGACTATTTCCTTTTCAGGAACGGAACGTTCGATAGTTATCTTTTTTACCTGCGATTTAGGCTTCATGCCGAACAGGAACCTCATCACATCGTAGGGACGGATCAAAAGGTGATAGATCAGCACGCTGACGAAGAAGGTAATACCCACTGTATAGATGTATTTGGAGAGAATACTCTCGTTCTGAACCTGCACAATGTAATACACAATCAGTACGATCACCGTCTGGTGCAGGATGTAAAAAGGGTATACAGCCTGGTTCAGGTAGTTGAGTATACGGTGTTTATGGTCGAGGTAGTGCTTACCATATCCTACCAGCGCCAGTACCCATCCCCATCCGATGACGGGCCGCAATGCCCTGAAGGCATCGTAAAATAGCGCATTCTGAAAATGCCAGTTTGCATAGCCCGGTTCGATCTTGTTCCAGCGCATATATTCCCAGATCATCAGGGTAACAAACCCTATTGTGAGCGAAAAATGCCGGTTACGGTCGAGGCTCTCCATTAATTTAGGCTGAAGGATGCAAATGAAGCCTACCAGAACAAACAACAACCAGTAAACAAAATAGCAGCCGTCGTGTACCAGATCGTTGGTCTCGGGCAGTCTATTGCTCAGCCAGGTAAACCAGAGTATAGCCGGCAATGCCAGGAGGAATACGCGCTTACCCCGGGCAAGTACGGCCAGTTTTTCCCGGAAGTATGCACTCTTAGGCGATACCAGCCACGCAAATACCGGGGCGAAGATGATATCGTACAGGAACAAATAGGCAATGAACCAAAGATGGTGCCAGCTAAAGCTGCCTTTGGGATATGGAACAAAGTTGAATACACTTGGGTACCACTGCCAAAAACTGCCTTTGTACCCATGAACAAGCCTTTCCATGTAGATCTGCGGCGGTACGATGAAGAACATACCTACCAGCAGGGGTATAAAAAGCCGCCTGAAACGCAAACCGATAAAACCAAGGCTGCTGCGCCGCTGCATCATGTAATAGCTCACCGTTCCCGAAATAAAAAAGAGAAGCGGCATACGGAAAAGATGAAGGAACATATTCGATTCCATGAACAGGTTGCTGGTTTGGGCATTCTTGATGTGCCAGTCCATCTCGCTGGCGTACGGCATGGCCGAATGAAAAAACAATACGCCCATGATCGACATGATCCTGAGCCAGTCTAAATAAGCTTGTCGTTGCGTGGTTTCCATTGTTGTGATATTTTGATCCAAAGGAACCCTGAAGAGGCAGATCATCGAAACTTTTTTGACTACCGGACATATTTGAATGACGAATGGATAGTTTGTTTGGCATTAATCATTAATTAATTTAAACTTTGCAGTATTACCATTCAGAAATTCAGCCCGGCTATGATTAAGTCAATAACTTTGATAGGAGCGCTGCTGATGTCCGTCGGCACTATTCCCCGTAATGCCGCAGAGCTTAAAAGTAAGGTGACAGGCAAATCGGCCGAAGCATTGTCTGTAACCATTACTCCGTCCAATCCGCTGATAGAAAAAGGCCTACAGGGGCAGTACCTCAATTTTGATATCATCATCAAAAATACCACCCGCCATGTATTAACGCTGGCCACCATAGAATCATCCGTGATGGATGCCTCGGCAAGACCCATTTTTAAACAGTCGGTCAATGTCGGTGAGCAATCAGGCCTCAAATCGATAGGCAATACCACATTGAAGCCCGGCCAGAGTGTAGACATTTTCAACCCGTTTTATTTGCTCTCATCCGGTGCAAAGATCACTTTTTTGCAATATGAGTTCTTTTTCGATTATGCCGACTCGCCTAAGGAACGAGAAAATAATAAAAAACGGCTCCCGGTCGATTTTGACCTGTCCGTCAAAAAGATAATCACCCCGCGAATTTTTACACCGCGAATCATTTTCAATTTGCCGATGGCGGGCAAACTGATCGTGCTCGACGGGCATAATTTTTATCCGGGCCAGAGCAATGGCCCCATGGGTACGGAACAGCAGGTCGAAAAGATCGTCACCTCTAAAGCTAACCGTTATGCTTATAACCTGGCCAGCGTTGACGAAAACGGTAATATGTATGCGAGCGACCCATTCAAAAAGGAGAACTGGTATGTTTTCGGCAAGGCCGTATACGCGCCTTCAGGCGGCATTGTGGCCGATGTGCAAAATAATATTCCCGATAACAGCTACATCGGCAGGAATGTAAAATCACCGGTTATTCCACCTGATGCCGATCCCTATGGCATGGGCAATTACATTGTTATCGATCATGGCAACGGACAGTTCAGCCTGTTGCAACACCTGGAACAGGGAAGCATTATTGTACGAAAAGGTGAATTGGTAAAAGGCGGGCAAATGATCGGTAAAGTCGGCTTTTCGGGCAATGCGTCTTTTCCTCATCTCCATTTTGCCCTGATGAACGGAAAAACTGCACTTACGGCTATCGGTATTCCCGCTTACTTCGGTAATTACCGGCTTTACCAGGGGAAAAACTTTTTTACACGGACCGGGGACGCATCGGCATCGGCAACATCGTTCAGGCCGGGAAATAAAAGCTCCAATTTTTGCTATTTCACAGTGCCTGCCGGTAAAAGCTTTTTGACCAAAGGACGAATAGTTGTTACGAACGGACAAAATCCGGTCTGAGTGACTGCAGTATCCCTCCTACTTTTGCCCTGTATTTTATTAACATCTTTAAAAATGGGAATCATAGCCACTAAACCTGTAACCAATACCGCGTACCTGCGTCTCAGCTCAAAAGCCGGGCACAAAATTATGAGAAGAATTTTACCTGCGATCATTACTGCTGTTTTGCTGTGTGCACCGGCCTATGCCCAGATCATTATCGACACTTCGGGGTATGTCAAAACCAACAAGCAACTCTATTCCGTTGTTGTATCGCAAAATGACCGGCTTACTTTTCAGCAATATTTCAATGGGAAGGCGGCCGGCGACCTGATGAATAACCAGTCGCTTACCAAAAGCGTCATGTCGCTGCTCATCGGGATTGCTATCGATAAGGGTTATATCCCATCGGTGGATGAAAAGATCGTTACCTACTTTTCGCAACTGAAACAGGATAGCGATAAACGCAAGCAGCAGATCACCATCCGCCAGATCATGAACCAGGCATCGGGCCTGTGGCACGAGAACCTGCTTAGGCTCGATCAGTATTTTGCCT
>DASZWG010000399.1:0-6411 GCA_035546675.1 Mucilaginibacter sp.
CGGACGCTATATGGACAAACAAGTGGTTCCTCAAAAATGGATCGCGCAAATACTTCATCCGGCCATTTTTTATCATACGCCATGGGGTTTTAATGGATCGACCTATGCCCTATGCTGGTATCATTACAACTATGACCATACTCAGATAACTTATGGCCTGGGCTGGGGCGGGCAGTTCGTATTTGTGATCCCGGCTAAAAAAGCGGTAATTTCAACTAACGAAAGCATTGCCGATATCACAGCCATCAAAGCATCAAATTTATTTTTAGATAAGATATTCCCGTTGGTCTATAAGCAATTAAAACCATGAAAGCCAAAACATTGCTCTGGGTTCCGTTCGCCATATTCGCCATAGGCATTGGCCTGTACCCGCTCACCTATTACATCTTCGATATGCACGGCAAAGGGCTGTGGGCGAGTAAATCGGCCCAACTGATCGCCAATACCGCGTGGCACACCGCGTTTTATATGCATATCACCTTTGGCGGAATTGCCATGCTGACCGGCTGGACACAGTTCAGCAGCCGCATCCGTAACAATTACCTGAACCTGCACCGCACGCTCGGCAAAACCTATGTTGTTTCGGTGATGCTGAGCAGCCTCGCCGGATTTTACATTGCTCTTTTTGCAACGGGCGGTATCACCTGCACGCTGGGTTTCGGGCTGCTGGCTGCAAGCTGGTTCTTTACGGTCACAAAAGCATATACCAGCATTTTGAAAAAACAATACAAACAGCACGAGAACTGGATGATACGCAACTACGCACTGACCTTTGCAGCCGTAACCCTGCGTGTTTACCTGCCGTTTTCACAAGCTCTGATGCACATTGATTTTATTACAGCTTACCGCGTTATTTCGTGGCTTTGCTGGATACCCAACCTCATTATCGCCGAGATTATCGTCAGTAAAAGAGCATTGATTATAGCCCACTTGATTAAGAAACCGCAGTAAATAGAGTTACAGAATTGAGAGGGGCTACCTTGCAACCGTACCACTTAGCCGGGAGGCTAGCAGCGATGTGGGGAAGTTTTTACCACAAATCGAATATTTTAAAAACTTCCTTTTGTTCTTTTACTACTAAGTGGATTGTAGTTTTATCATTGTTATCTCCATAAGAAACAATATATGTATTTGGTTTTTTAAAATCCTTTTTTATAACGAGGGTCTTCAAAAATTCTATATTACTATCTTGAGCTTTTAGAAACGGGTCAGTATCTAATTCTTTTTTTTTAATTTTCGCTAAAAGGGTTGTAGTACAATATTTTTTTTGAATTGAGTCTATATTTCTCTTGAAAGTGCGAGGATTTCCATTTGAAACTTCAGTAATATAGCTTGTGTAAAAAAAATTCAACATACTAATAGCTTTTCTATCTGAGGAACTGTTTTGTGCTTGGGCATAATTATTAAAATTAAAAGCAATTGCAATAAGTGTTAAAAAGAAAGTCGATAATCTTGTTCTCATAATTGGCGGTACTAATTTTATAAATAGGTTCTTTTTTGAATGCGATGCTGCCATTGATGTTTTTTTATTATTTATTACCATCTGTAAATTGCATAAGTGTCCAGTAATTGTCTAAACGCAACCCGCGCTCCCGGCAGCGTCCCGCCGGTGGTGTCGCAACGCTGTCTAAAGCTATTGCAACCCTCCAGGTTTGCTGTAGCATGGGAAGTAAATCTATTAAAAACTAATCACTGATAGCTGTTACCTAACTCAAAATTTATACGTCAGCCCCGCGCCGAATATCTGCTTCACCTGCAGCAGGGAGTGATATTCCGTCACGCCATTACTCATTACCGGTATCTGGGCATTGGGGTCCGATATCAGCTCAACGCCGGCATTCACGGTCACTAATTTGTTCACTTTCATATACAGGTTGAGTGCATAGTCCATATAAATGTTACCCGGATTTTTCAGGTAATTCTCGTAGAGCTTCAGGATATTCTCGATCGCGATGTTTTTGGCAATATTGGCCTTGTAATAAGCATCCAGCGATGAACCGAACTCGTACAGACTGTGACTGCCGGGTGTTACACCAAAAGAGCCGATATTGGCCAGCGAATCGTTCTCAACCAGTGTTATGCGCGACGCAAAAGGCGAGATGTTGATCCTGAAGTTATCCGATTTCTTATAGGCAAAACCCGGACCGAAGGTAATGTAAGCCGGGGCAAAAGCACCGGATATCAGCGTACGGTTATTATTTGCATCGTACGAATAACCGTTGGTAAACTGGGTCTGGAAATTCATGTAGAAGGTATAAAGCCAGTATTTGGCGGCCTGGTAACCCAGCAGGCTGTTCAGTATGAGGCGGTCGTCATTTTTGCGCCAGCCGATACCGGTTTGCTTGCTCAGGCCATAGCCCACTATCGCCTTATTATCCCAGCTCCACTTGTCCTTTTTGTAATTAAAGTCATAGTCGAAAAGGAGGTTACCTGCAAGCGAGTTTACACCACCTGCCGCCCAGTTCGAGAACGAGCTTTGATTGAGCAGTATGGTATTCTCGCCGTGTATTTTCCACGCGGTATCCTTTTTTACGGTGTCTTTGGTGACTGTTTGCGAAAAGGCGGTGTAGCCGGTTGCCAGCAAGGCGATCAAAAGTAAAGTTCGTTTCATAGCTTTTTAAATTGGAGTAACGGATAAAAATGAGTATAATGTTTACTTTTCGAACAAAAAGAGCGGATTATGGTTCACGGGAATTTGATTTTTGGAGCAGGCTGATGTGATATTCCTGTATTTTGGGCGGATTTTCGGGCGTTAAGGTAAAACTTACTTTTATGTCTGCGTTTTCGCCATACAGGATAAAATACCCCCTCATCTGGTTTTCGGGTACTACTTCGCCTACACTGGTTGTTTTGCCGGCTTTATTGAATATCTCTGTTGCTTCGGCTCTGAGCTTTTCCGGGAAATAATCCATAAAAAAGTTGACCGCAAATATGCCGCTTGCCTGCGCATTGTTCCAGCCGGGCAGCAGCTTCACCAGTTCGTCCCGGCGGTTGGTTAAAATATCCGAAGGCGGCAGGCTGCGCGGTTTAATTCCTGAAATGCGCAACAATGTATCCGCCACCTGCATGTTCAGGCTGGTTACGCTGGCATAGGTCAGGTTGGCAAAGCACATCACACCAATGCCGTATTCGGGATATATTTCCCATTCGCTGCCAAAGCCGGGCAGACCGCCCGTATGCCCTATCACAGTTGTTCCGTCAATGTATTTGCGCCAGCGCAGCCCGTAGCAATAAGCCGAAACATACGGGTCGTACCGCCCAGAAGCCGTGCGATAACTGGCATTGAACCCGTTCACATCCCAGGGGTACTCCATTTCGCGGACCGAGCTTCTTTTCACCGGGCCGGTCTCCGTATCGTCCCTCGGCGGCCAGGCCGACAAGTGAAAGGCCTCATACTTAGCAAAATCTTCTATCGAAGTGATCATACCGCCCATGGCGCCATACGAACCATCGTGCAACATCGGTTGTTCAACCCATTTGCCGTCAATCCATCGGTATCCGTGCGCCAGCAGATCCGTCGGGACTTTGTTATATTCATAGTAAGTATGCGTCATGCCCAAGGGCTTCAGGATATTTTCTGTAATATATTGCTCGTAACTTTCACCCGTCACTTTTTTGATAATGTATCCCAGTGTGGCAAAGCCCAGATTACTGTATTCGTACTCCAGTCCGGGATCATGAGAAAAAGAGATGCCTTTTCTATACATATCCACCAATTGCTGGTCGGTATTGGCCAATTGCCTGTCGCCCCAGGGATTATCCTCCGGGTAGCCCGCCGAATGGGTAAGCAGCATCCTGATGGTAATAGCCGGAGCGTCTTTTGTCAATGGTTTCATATTCTTTGCCTCGGGAATGTACAATGATATAGGATCGTCGAGGTGTAATTTACCCTCATCGCGCAACTTCAGTATCGCCATGGCTGTAAAACTTTTGCTCATGGACGCGATGCGAAAATCCGACTTCGATGAGGCCGCAATCTTGTTTTCTAAATCGGTGTAACCCACACTGCCTGTATGAACCAGTTTGCCGTCGGCCTCGATACCATAAACCATACCTGGAAAGTGATTCTTCTCAGCAAATTCCTTATATATCTTATCGATTACCGGGTAAGCCGTTTCGATCTTCTGCAACCTGTCTGTGTCCGTAAAAAAAGGCGGCTTATAAGTTTGTGCGGATACAAACGATCCTGATACCAGGCACCAAATGCCTGTTATCCATGTGACAATGTTTTTCCGTGCCATGGCTCGTGTTTCTGTTTAGCATATTTACTAAAAATTATCGTCAATTATTAGTGGCCGTTTAAAACCATTAAGGGCGATCATTGTATAATACTGAACATGAAATCTGTAATTCACAATTTACCCCTATCTTGAGCTGCATTTTATCATCATAAACGATGACCATTACTACTGGGGATAAGCTGACAGAAGAATTGTTCCGGGTCCTTTTTGAAAAATCACCCGGCTCACTATTGGTAAGAGCCGATGCGCCGCATTTTACCATAGTAGCTGCCAGCGATGCTTACCTGGAGATCACTTCTGCAAAACGCGAAAATGTCACAGGCAAAGGTTTTTTTGAGGTTTTTCCGGATACGGATGCCAGTCCTGATGACGACACTACGGCCCGTAAAGTATTTACCAAAGTCTGTGAAACCGGTCAAAAATTAGATGTGCCCGTTTACCGGTATGATGTGCTGAACACGGAAACTAAGCAAAAAGAAGAGCGCTACTGGTCATGTTCCAACATACCTGTAACCGGCGATGATGGTAAAGTAGAATATATCCTCAATACCGTAATCGACATTTCGGGCGAGGTGAAGGCTAAAGAAGCTGCTATTGAAAGCGAGAAAAGGTTGTTGCTTGCCACCGAGTCGACCGGCATGGCGATATGGGACCTGAGTATCCCGAATACTTATTTCAGTTTTTCGCCGCAGATGAACGCTATATTCGGGTACCCGCCTGATGCCAGGATCGATCTCGCCTCGGTGCGAAGCCAGGTACATCCGGATGATATGCAAAATATCATCATCAAATCCTATCATGAAGCGATCATAACCGGCAATAATGCCTATGAAGCCAGGATAACATGGCCCGATAGTTCACAGCATTGGATCAAAGTAAAGGGCGTGGTACTCTTTAACGAAAAAAAGGAACCATATCGCATGCTCGGTACTGTTGTCGATATCACCGAAAGCAAACGTGACGAAATACGTAAAAACGATTTCATTGCCATGGCCAGTCACGAGCTCAAGACCCCGCTTACATCGCTGAAAGCATATATCCAATTGCTGGAGACGAAATTACCTGCCGAGGCAGACTCTTTTATAGAAACAGCTCTTCTAAAGGCTGGCAACCAGGTGAATAAAATGATCGCCCTGGTCCATAACTTTCTTGATATCTCGAGGCTCGAGCCAGGCAAACTGCAACTTCACCGGCAGAATTTCGACATTAATCAGCTTATAGAAGAAATGATAGCCGACAGCAGGCTGATCAGCAACACTCACCAACTTGATTTTGAATCCAAAGGTGCTATAAACGTGAACGCAGACCGGGAAAAGATAAGCCAGGTGATCAGCAACTTTATCAGCAACGCTATTAAATATTCACCCAAGGGCAGTCACGTAAAGTTGAAGTGTGTTGCAAAAGAAACCTATGCCCTCGTTTCTGTAACTGACAAGGGTGTGGGTATAAAATCTAAAGACCGTGAGAAAATATTCCAGCGTTTTTACCGCGTTGATGACGAACATCTTAAACATGTCTCGGGGTTCGGGATCGGGCTTTACCTGTCGAGCGAGATCATTCACCATCATAGCGGAGAGATCGGCGTGAACAGCACAAAAGGCAAAGGCTCCGCCTTTTATTTCACGCTGCCGTTAGCGAACCCATAAAAGCTATTCGTCCAACTTCAAAAAATAACGGGTCAGCTCGCCGAAACTGTCAAAACGCAGGTCGTAATTATCGGTATTACCGAACCCATAGCTCATAAATACAAAGGGTATCCCGGCCAAACGGCTCTGTTCAGCGTCGCCCTCTGTATCGCCTATATAGACCGGACTTTGCAGGTCGTGGCGTTCCATCAGTTGCCTGATATTATAGTTTTTGGACTTGTGGTTGGTGCCGTAAGCGATCTCGTCAATAATATGATCACTGATTCCCGCCCAATCGATAAACAGGCGTATAATGCCGACCGCACAATTACTGACGATGTAAAGCTGGTATTTTTCTGCTAATGCTTTCAGTCCATCTTTTACCCCCTCGTACATTACGCCGCCATTTTTAGGCAAAAGTTCCCTGCGCAGTTCGGTCACCCTGGCGTATATGCGCTGCCGCTCCTCATCTCCGTAATCCGGCATGAGCGTTGCCAGTACCTTCTGTCCTTCCCAGCCAACCATAGCTGCAAGTTGTTCCCTGG